>CANOUM010000246.1 GCA_947570515.1 uncultured Clostridia bacterium | reverse complement strand
CGTATCCTCCGGCAAATTCTACGCCGGCATACCCCATCTGTGCCACCTTTTTCAATGAACCGCAAAAATCTTCGCGCATGGCACTGCCCAGCGAATATGTCTGTAGATATACCTTTTCCATTCTGACCTCCATGCATCAAATGGACATGCAAGCATGCCCAGTTGATCATTATATCTTTTTCTGTTTTTTAAAACGTAATCAGTTCACCCGTAGCAGCTGAGCGATATACGGCATCCAGAATCTGCGTAACAACAAATGCTTCTTCCGGCTTAACAATGGGGCTTCCCTTACCCTCTACCGCATCATAAAATGCAGTACACTCTGTATCCTCTGCAGATTTAACCGTAGCGCCCGGGAAGAAATCTACGCCGCGCGGTGTGCGGCAATCCGGCTTAATGGTGGTCATCTTATCATACATAATCTTATTGATGCGCAGGCCATCCTTCATATCAGCTCCGGCCTTGGTACCGCACAGCTGTGTTAAGGCCTCGCATACCTCCAGCGTATTCAGAGCCCAGGAGGATTCGATCACGATTACAGCGCCGTTTTCCATCGTAACAAAACCAAAGGCAGAATCTTCAACCTCATAGGTCTCCGGATCCCAAACACCCATCGTATTGCCCTGATCACCCGGCTGCAGCAGACGGCCCAGCTTTTGGAAGCTTGCGCCCATTACACTTTTGGGTTTGTAGTTATTCATCATCCACAGTGTCAGATCCAGAGAATGCGTTCCGATATCAATCAGCGGTCCGCCGCCCTGCTTAGACTTATCCGGAAATACGCCCCATGTCGGTACGCCGCGGCGGCGAATGGCCTGTGCCTTTGCATAATAAATATCACCCAGCTCACCGTCATCACACAGTTTTTTCAGCGTCAAACTATCCTGACGGCAACGGTTCTGATAGCCAATCGTCAGAATACGGCCGCTCTTCTTCTGTGCATCCAGCATCTTCTGTGCATCCGCCGGGGTCGCTGCCATAGGCTTTTCACAGATGACGTCTTTGCCTGCCTCCAGTGCAGCCACTGTCAGTTCACAGTGCGATACATTCGGCGTAAGCACATGCACGGTACGGATGCTTTCATCCTGCAGCATTTCTTTATAGTCCGTATACACCTTTGCATCCGGTGTACCATATTTTTGTGCTGCTTTCTCTGCTCTTTCTTTAATAATATCGCAAAAAGCAACGATTTCTACCCGATGAGACTGATGTGACAGCGCCGGCAGATGCTTTCCGTTTGCGATCCCGCCGCAGCCGATGATGCCAACCTTGATTTTATTCGCCATACTTCCCTCCTGCTTGCCGCCATGCGGCAAATATGTTGTTGATTTCGACAAACGATCCAAATTGCAAGAACTTGTAATCGTTTACATATGTTCAATATATCATATACCAAACCGCTCTGTCAAGTCAAAATCTGCAATTTAATTCGCTAGTTTTAAGTATCGTTCTGATTTTTGAAATCAATACCTTGCTTGTATTTCACTCATATATATTATATAATTTATAAAAACCATTTTTAGAAAGGAATTTATATGCCAACCCGCTCTGAACGGATTCGTAATATGACAACGGGCAGCCCTACCCGTCTGATTTTTTCTTTCGCCCTGCCTTTGATGCTCGGCAATGTATTTCAACAACTCTATACGGTGATGGATACTGCCGTAGTAGGACAATTTGTCGGCGTACAGGCACTGGCCGCTTTAGGGGCTGCTGATTGGATGAACTGGCTGGTTCTGAGCGTTATGCAGGGACTTGCGCAGGGTTTTTCCATCTTGATGGCGCAGCATTTCGGCGCTCATGATTACCGGCAGCTTTCCCGTGTAATTGGCTCTTCTGCTACTTTGTGCATTTTTGCCGCCATATTGATGCTTGGTATCAGCCAGCTATTGGCTCTACCCATGCTGCGCCTTCTCAATACACCCGATACCATCATCCAAGATTCTTTACTATATCTGCGTATTATTTTCAGCGGCATTCCTATTATCACCGCTTATAATCTACTCGCCTCTATTTTGCGCGCTCTGGGCGACAGTAAAACCCCTCTCTATGCCGTAGCTGTTTCTACTGTGATCAATATTGTGCTGGATCTTTTATTTGTTGTAGGATTTCATTGGGGGATTGCCGGTGCTGCAGCTGCCACACTCATTGCCCAGCTTATCTCTTCTATTTATTGCTGGATGAATATTCGCCGGATTGCTCTTCTTGAGCTGCATCGTGACGATTTTCGGCTCAGCCGAAAACTTTGTGGCTCTTTGCTCTATCTCGGTCTTCCTGTCGCGTTACAAAACGCTATCATCTCAGCCGGCGGCATGGTCGTGCAATCCGTCATCAACCGCTTCGGCATGCTCTTTATCGCTGGATTTACCGCTACCAATAAGCTGTATGGTCTGCTTGAAATTGCAGCTACCAGTTATGGCTATGCGATCACTTCCTTCGTGGGTCAAAATTTGGGGGCTAAGCTGATCAAGCGTATCAAGACGGGAATGCGCTCAGCTGCTGTCATCGCACTGCTTACTTCCGCTTTAATTGCCGCTATCATGCTCCTTGTTGGTCGGATC
>CANOUM010000245.1 GCA_947570515.1 uncultured Clostridia bacterium | reverse complement strand
GCCGCCCCAGTTTTCAATCAGGCGCGTGATGGGCGCCGGAAATGAAAAGGGCGCGTTGCCGATGACAGAATCCACGGTAGAACGAATGATCTGCGGAAGAATCATTTCCAGAAGCGTTACACCGAATGCGGCTAGAATACTGAATATGAAAAAGTGCAGATTGCCGTGTAAAAAGTGGATAATCAAAGAAGATTTGGTGTATCTTTGATCGATAGTTTTTTTCATGTTTTTAAACCTCCTCATTGATTATTTTCATGTTACAAGCTATAATAAATAGCAAGGTCATAAGCGCAGGATCTATTCGCATCCATCCCAGAAAGATATTCTAAACTATGGGGCAACCACGTAGTCAAGGCGAAGCCAAAAGTGATTGGGATAATACTGGAAGATCCGAAAGTTTCGATTGGTCGCTCAATAAGCAGGAGGTATGATGGACGAAAAAAAGGTACAGCAGTATTATACCAGCGGAGAATTTGCCAAGATGTGTGTCACAACGAAGGAGACACTGCGGCATTATGATGAGGTTGGTATTCTGCATCCGGCTTATATTGGCGAGAATGGGTACCGGTATTATACGACCGGCCAGTTTTTTGATTATGATTTAATTATTACGCTGCAGGAAGCGGGCTGTTCTTTGGCGGAAATCAAGAGCTACATGGAGCATTATGAGGCTCAGGATTTTTTGGCGATGATGAAAGAAAAAGCCAAACAGCTGGAAAAAGAAAAGCGTAAAATTGAAAGTATGCAAAAACTCATTCAAAACTCGATTAAATCCACGGAATACGCGCTTACTGAAGAGTATTATAAACCGCGGCTTGTGCATTGTGAAGAGGAATATTTGATTACAATTAAAGTCGAACATGGCGAGACGCTTACGCTTCAGGAAGAGGTGGAGCGGCTGCGGGAGCATTTTCTCCATCTGGAGAAGCGGGATCTGTGGGAGGAGTATTCGATTGGCTCCATCATTCTGCAGGAGACGCTGGAGCAGGGAAAATGCTATGAGAGCTATTATTACACGAGGATTCACAGCCATAAGGAGGATGAGCGCCTCTGGATTAAACCGGCAGGCCAGTATGTAACGATGCTGCATAAGGGCTCCTATGGTCAGCTGATTGAATCCTATAAAATCATGAAGGAATTTATCAGAGAGAACGGACTGCGCATCTGCGGCAATTCGTATGAGTATGATATGGTGAGTTATCTGGCGACGCAGAAGATGAAGGATTATGTTATCCAAATTTCGATTGAAGTCTGTTCGCAGTAAGACAAGAACTTCTTGCCTGCCTGGCAGGCAGGGTGGTATATGGAGGAAGGTATGAAATTAAATCCAAATGATGTATGCTGGTGCGGGAGCGGCCGCAAGTATAAGAAGTGCCATATGGCGATAGACGAGCAGACGGCGATTTATCGGGACCGGGGATGCCTGGTGCCGGATCATAGGCTGCTGAAAACGCCGGAGCAGATGGAAGGACTGCGCGCGAGCGCGAAAGTGAATGTTGCGGTGCTGGACGCTGTGGCGGCGGAGATTCATGCGGGCATGAGTACAGAGGAGATTGACCGGCTGGTGCATCGGGTGACGACGGAGATGGGCGGCATACCGGCGCCGCTGGGCTATGAGGGCTTTCCGAAGAGTGTGTGTACCTCGGTGAATGAAGAGGTGTGCCATGGGATTCCGGCCGAGGACCGGATTCTGCAGGAGGGCGATATCGTGAATGTGGATGTGTCTACGATTCTGGATGGATATTATTCGGATTCTTCGCGGATGTTCTGCATCGGCGAGGTGGAGGAGAAGAAGCGCCGCCTCGTGGATGTGACGAAGGAGTGCGTGGAGCTTGGACTGGCGCAGGTGAAGCCATGGGGCTTTCTGGGCGATGTGGGAGCGGCGGTGCATGCGCATGCAAAAAAGAATGGCTATAGCGTGGTGCGTGAAATCGGCGGTCATGGAATCGGACTGGAGTTTCATGAGGATCCATGGGTGAGCTTTGTGACGAAAGAAAATACGGGCATGCTGCTGGTGCCGGGTCTTACGTTTACGATTGAACCGATGGTGAATATGGGCCGTGCGGCGATCTACTGCGATGAGGAGAATGGATGGACGATCTATACAAAGGATCATAAGCCGTCTGCGCAGTGGGAAATTATGGTAACGGTGACGGAGACAGGATATGAGGTGCTGGCCTGGTAAAATTGTACAGGCGCACGCTGTTTATAGAAAAAGACCCCCAAAGTACCGGTTTTTATCGGACTTTGGGGGTCTTGTACGGAATTAAATGTACGGTGAAATATCCGTGACAAAGGCATAGGGTTCGCAGCGCATTTTATATACAGCTGCAGCAAAGAGAGCCTGCGTATCAATTAAATAAGCGTTTGCTGCCAGGAGCTTGCCCTTTTTGAGATCCGGCTCTGTCAGCAGGTCTTCGATGCGCTGAAACTCAGCTCCCCAGCCAAAGTCCCGGAAGCCGGTGTATTCGCGCTTCGTACTGTCTACCGTATAGACAGCGGGAAAATCGGGATGGATATAGGGAGGCCTGATTAGATCCTCAATGCCATGCATGAAGGTGCATTTATCCAG
>CANOUM010000244.1 GCA_947570515.1 uncultured Clostridia bacterium | reverse complement strand
CGCTGCCGGTACATAAATCCAAAATATCAGCTTCTCGTGGAGTCCATTCCAGCGCTGCCTCTACCAGCGTCTCGGTGTCCTGCCTTGGAATGAGAACGGCTGGCGTTACTTTAAAGGCCAGGCCCATAAATTCCCAGTTTTGCAGAATATAGGCTACCGGCTCTCCTGTCCTTCTTCTTTCCAATAAACGCCGATACCGTATCTCCTGCTGCCGAGTCGCTTCTACGTCTTCCTTTAGCAGAAACTCTGCACGCGTTATTTGAAACACCTCAGCAAAAAGAAGCCATGCTTCCCATGCTGCCTCCTCCCCTGTTAAGACCTGCTTGCCAAGCTGAAGTAAAGTCCGCCATGTCATAACTTTATGTCCGGATATTCCGCCTCCAATACCTTTTTCACTGAAGCAATGGCAACCTCAATCTGCTGTTCATCTGGTTCCTTAGTTGTCATCCGCTGAATCAAAAGGCCCGGCGCCACTAATAAATTGATCAGTTTAGAATTTGACTTAGCAGAAAATTTTAAAACTTCATAGGACACTCCTGCAATAACAGGAATCAGCAATACATGAAGAACAAAACGAAGCAGCGGATCTGTCACCTGCACGAACGAAAAAAATAAAATACTGATCAGCATGATAATAAATAAAAAGCTGGTTCCGCAGCGTTTGTTAAAACGGCTGTACTTTTTTACATGCTCCGGCGTAAGACTCTCTCCTGCCTCAAAACAATTGATGGTTTTATGCTCAGCACCATGATATTCAAATGTTCTGGCAATATCCTTTACTTTTGATACTAAAAATAAATACAGCAAAAAAAGCAGCATGCGGAGAACTCCCTCTGTAAGCCCCATCCAATATACATGATGTGTCACATGCGTATACAAAAACCTGGAAACAGCGACCGGCAGCGCCACAAAGACGCCAAGGCATATAAGAACTGCTGCGACTATGCTGCCTGCCA
Organism: uncultured Clostridia bacterium; assembly: GCA_947570515.1. GTDB lineage: Bacteria > Bacillota > Clostridia > Lachnospirales > Bianqueaceae > CALWPV01. The sequence continues at coordinate 1,618 of CANOUM010000244.1, read as the reverse complement.
TCAAAATTCGCTCTCCATAGGCCTGCCAGAAATGACTTTTCTTTGGCTTCTCTTCCTCTTCTTCCATATAAAAGTCCTCAGAATAATTCAGCGTCTTCATCCCTATGATCAGCTATTCTACAAACCGAACCACGCCCCGAACCACCGGCAAGGCCAAAACGCTATGCTTTTCTGTCATCGATTGATGATCAAAAAGCTCTGTCTGGATCTCTCCACTGGGCTTACGCACAGAAACAGAATAATGCAGATGCCCATTCATCATGACCCCTTCCATCACTGCCTGTCCGCCTATTGAAGGCCTTGCTTCCTTTTTCTCGCCTGCTGTTTTCATGCTTTAACTCCATCTGATTCCTTATTTTAAGTAAATAACCGGTCGAAGCATTGCTCCAACCGGTTATATTTCTCTTCCTATAAACCATTCCGCTATGCGGAAACAGTCAGCATCCGATTTTGATCGGAGCTTAATTGTTATTCATATTGTACTTGCGGTTAAACTTCTCTACACGACCGCGAGCAGCAATAGCCTTCTGCGTACCGGTATAGAAAGGATGACACTTAGAACAAATTTCTACTGTGATCTCTTCTACCGTAGAGCCGACTGTGAACTCATTACCGCAATGGCACTTTACTTTAGCCTGAAAATACTCAGGATGAATTCCTTGCTTCATCTGGGATTCACCTCTTTCATGGATTATTCGTACAGTTTGATTACCGACCAAAATGCACAGGATTCATTATAGCATAGGCATTTTCACATTGCAAGCGGTTTTTTTCAAATTCTCTGGTTTTTCCTGTATCTTTTTGTTATAATAGCATATATCAAATTATACTCCGCGCAAGCCCCATAGCCTATTGCGCGAAAGGAGATTTCTATGAAAAAACTCACTTGGAAACCCGGTAATATGCTCTACCCGCTTCCTGCTGTCATGGTATCCTGCGGTACTTACGAAAAATCGGGTGACGAAGACCGGTGTAACATCATTACTGTAGCCTGGACCGGTACCGTATGCTCTGATCCGGCTATGACTTATATTTCTATCCGGCCTAATCGATATTCCTATCCTATCATAAAAAAAACCGGTGAATTTGTAATCAATCTTACCACTCAGGCACTATGCAGCGTCACCGATTCCTGTGGTGTTCTATCCGGTGCTGACACTTCCAAATTTAATCGTTTCGGGCTAACTGCTCAAAAAGCCGAAACCATCTGTGCCCCGCTTATTGCCGAAAGCCCTGTCAATTTAGAATGCAAGGTAACCCAAATCCTTCCTCTCGGCTCCCACGATATGTTTCTCGCGAAGATCACCGCTGTACGGGTGGCCGAAGATCTGCTGGATGCCAACGGAAAATTTCATTTAGAAAACGCAGATTTAATTGCCTATTCTCACGGTACCTACATGGCGCTGGGAAAGGAACTTGGAAAATTTGGATTTTCCGTACGCAAAGAAAGGAGATCCTCAACATGACCTTTGGAGAACGACTTCGTACCCTGCGGCAGGAGGCTGGCCTTTCCCAAGAGCAGCTTGGACACATGATCCATGTTTCTGCCCGCGTCGTCGGCTACTATGAAACGGATGACCGCTTCCCTAAAAACCAACAGATTTTAGTGGCGATTGCT
>CANOUM010000243.1 GCA_947570515.1 uncultured Clostridia bacterium | reverse complement strand
AACGGATGGCGCAGTGGTTTACACAGGAGCAAAGAACCGTGATGAAAGAAGCCATCGAAGATCATCGGGCTTCCAGCAAGCATGAACCTAGAAGTATATATGGAAAAATTGTCAGCACAGCTGATCGTACCATCATCAATATAGATCATACGATTCGAAGAACGTATTCCTACGGGAAAAGTCATTATCCTGATTTGACGGAAAACGAGCAGCTGGAGCGTATTTATGAGCATTTGAGCCACAAATACGGAGAAGGCGGATATGCTAAAGTATATTTAAAAGACCGGGAATATGAAAATGCGCTGGAGGAGCTAAGAAAGGCTTTAGTGAATCATGAGGCGTTTATAGAAAGAATTAAAAAGGTTATACAAGAGGACTGATACACTGCCTCTGAGAGGCGAAAAGAAAAGGAGACGATGTGATCATATGAATCCAAAGCTGAAGGAAAAGATACTGGAATCTCTTTCGGCTGTGCTGCCGATTACGGGTATCGTGTTGATGCTCAGTATTTTGCTGGTGCCTGTAGAGCTGGGCGAGATGGTCATGTTTCTTACCGGCGCTGTGATGCTGGTGGTGGGAATGGGCTTTTTTCAGCTGGGTGCTGAAATGTCTATGACGCCGCTTGGCGAGGGAATTGGCGTTCAGATATCCAAGACGAGACGCATTGTCTTGATCTTGCTGATTGGGTTTTCGATGGGCGTGATTATCACGATCTCAGAACCGGATCTGCAGGTGCTTGCAGAACAGGTGCCTTCTATTCCTAACCGGGTTCTCATCTGGACAGTGGCAGTGGGAGTCGGCTTCTTTCTGGCACTTGCGATTTTTAGAATCCTATTTCAGATTCGCTTATCGACCATATTGATTATTTTGTATGCGGTTTTAATTATTATTTCCTATTTCATTCCGGCCGATTTTCTGGCCGTTGCCTTTGACTCCGGAGGCGTGACAACAGGTCCGATGACCGTACCATTTATTATGGCCATGGGTGTAGGTCTGGCTTCTGTGCGCGGCGATAAAAATGCGTCTAGTGATAGTTTTGGTTTGGTGGCGCTCTCGAGTATTGGGCCGATTTTGGCGGTGCTCATCTTAGGCTGTTTTTATCATCCACAGGAAACAGCGTACAGTGCCTCCGCCACGGCGGCCGTGCATACAACGAGGGATGTCGTCAAAGAATTTCTGCTTAGTATGCCTGCCTACATTAAAGAGGTGCTGATTTCGGTGCTGCCGATTGTAGCAGTTTTTCTAGTGTTTCAGCTACTTACGCACAGATATCAGAGACGGCAGGCCAAAAGGGTGATTGTTGGATTTATTTATACCTATATTGGACTGGTACTCTTTTTGTGCGGTGTTAATGTGGGATTTGCTTCTGTGGGATCGTTTCTTGGCTATGCCATTGCTTCAGCGAGCTGGAAATGGCTGCTGATTCCGATTGGTATGCTGATTGGATATTATATTGTTAAGGCGGAGCCTGCGATACAGGTGCTGAATCATCAGGTAGAGGATGTAACCAACAGTGCCGTATCGGCTAAGGCGATGAACCGCTGTTTGTCTATTGGAGTGGCCGTGAGTGTGGGGCTTGCCATGCTGAGAGTATTAACGCGGATTCCGATTGAATGGATGATCATACCCGGCTATGTGATTGCTCTGGTGTTATCTAAGATTGTGCAGCCCATGTTTGTCGGAATTGCTTTTGACTCTGGCGGAGTGGCAAGCGGCCCAATGACAACAACCTTTTTGCTGCCTCTTAGCTTAGGAGCCTGTGAGGCGGTAGGGGGCAATGTGATGACAGATGCCTTTGGCGTGGTCGCGCTGGTCGCGCTTACGCCGCTGATCGCAGTTCAGATCATGGGACTGTGGTATCAGTATAAGCTGAGTAAACTTGATCAAGCGGCACTACAGAAAGCAATTTCTCTCAATGAGCAGGATGAAATATACGATTTTGAGGAGGACAATGATGATGGCGGATCCGTGTAAAAGAGCAGCCTATCGTATTTTATTTTTGGTTGCGACTCCTAAGTTGATCCATAAGGCAACAGAACTATGGAAGGAAGAAAAGGTACCGGTACAATATCTTTTTCATGCGCAGGGGACGGCCTCTAGTGAAATTATGGATTTGTTGGGCCTGGGCGGGATTGAAAAGAACATTTTGCAGGCTGTTATGCCAAAAGACTTTGCAAATAGAATGCTGAAAAAGCTGAAAAATCAGCTGTATTTAGGAATGCCTAATACAGGCATCGCCTTTACCATGCGTATATCGGGCTGCAGCGGTCGCCTGATTCAGCTGATGGAGGAGACATTGCCGGAGGAAGAAGCACGCATGCAGTCAGAAGTTAGAAGGGAGGAAGAGGAAAAGATGGAAAATGCATATAACATGGTGGTAACGATTGTTGATCAGGGGTACAGTGAGCAGGTGATGGATGCAGCGAGAGCAGCCGGAGCAGCCGGCGGTACGGTGTTTCACAGCCGGCGGATTGGAAGCGGAGAAGCTATGAAGTTTTGGGGCATCCATGTGCAGCAGGAGCGGGAAACGGTGCTCATTTTGGTGCGCAAGGAAGATAAAAGAACCATCATGAAGGCGATTGGTGAGAAATGCGGCATGAATA
>CANOUM010000242.1 GCA_947570515.1 uncultured Clostridia bacterium | reverse complement strand
GCAGCAAGATCCGGCAGCGCGGATTTTGTTTCTAACGACCTTTTCCGATGATGAATATCTGCGGGAAGCGCTGCGTATCGGCGCTAAGGGCTACCTGATTAAGCAGGAAACGGAGTCCATCGCACCGGCGCTGCGGGCAGTGATGAATGGTCAAAGCGTGTTTGGAGGTCAAATTGCCCAGAAGCTTTCGCATCTGGCGCCGCCTGCTCCTGCCGATCCCCTGCTCAACCTTAGGGAGATGCAGGTCCTGCACGAGATTGCGCAGGGGCGTAACAACCGCGAAATTGCACAGACCCTGTACTTAAGCGAGGGGACTGTGCGCAATTATGTAAGTATAATATTGGATAAGCTTGGTGTGCGTGATCGTACGCAGCTTGTCGTTTATTATTATCAAAACTTAGCAAGAAAGGATATCAAATCATGATTTCACAACAACTGATCGATCGTGTCATCGCAAAGGTGCCCGATTATCAAACCTTTATGACCGTAGATGAAATGGATGCCAGCAGCCATAAGCTGGCCGAGGCTCACCCGGATGTAGTGGAGATCTTTGAACTGACTAAAAGCCGCGCAGGTCATCCTCTGTATTGTCTCAAAATCGGAAACGGTTCGCAGAATGCAATCTGCTATGGCTGTCCTCATCCCAATGAGCCCATCGGCGCCATGATGCTGGAAGCCTTTTCCACCATTTTGGCCGAGGATGCTGAGCTGCGCGAAGCACTGGATTATACCTGGTATATCATCAAATCCTGGGATGTAGATGGTACTCAGCTTAACGAGCCCTGGTTCAAAGGTCCGTTCAGTCTGAAAAATTATGTGCGTCACTTTTTCCGCCCCGCGCCCACGGCGCAAGTGGACTGGACGTTCCCCATTGACTACAAAAACCTGCATTTCCATGACAGCATTCCGGAGACTCAGGCTGTACAAAAGCTGATTGATGAGCTGAGCCCTTCCTTCTTGTATTCTCTGCATAATTCTGCCTTTGGCGGTGTGTACTGGTACTTAACCGAAGCTTTTGATGAGGACTTTTATGATATGCTGCGGGCGGTGGCGGCTAAGCACGGCATGCCCATCGACTTGGGCGAACCGGAGGCTCCTTATATTCAGCGTTTTAGCCCAGCCGTATACCGCAATATCAGCATGGCTGACTCCTATGATTACTATGAGTCCTATGGGGCTGAGCATCCTGAGGAGATGTGCGGCTGCGGTACCTGCAGCGCGGACTATGGCAAAGCTGCCTGCGGCGCCTTTACGCTGCTCACAGAGCTGCCCTACTTTTTTAATCCGGCTATCTGTGATCTGTCGGCTTCTGATATCAGCCGCTGTGATGCCAATCTGTATGCGCTGGATTATCGCAAAGCCATGAAGGATTTTGCCCGTGAAGCTTTGACGGATTCCTGGGGATATATTGATCCTGCCAATCCGTTTAAGTTTGCGGTAGAGGGCTTTAACAGTATTGATGATGATTCCGCTACCCGCAAAATGTTAAGTGAAAATCCGGAATATCAAAAACCGGCTACGATTGCTGAAAAATTTTCTAATATTGATCTTCAGCCCTTCTTCTCTTGTCTGACGCTGGCGCTGTATACCCGCGCGCATGAAAGTGAACTGGCGCATATGGAAGAAACCGGCGAAATCAATCCTGCTAAAAAGGAAGCGCTCACCAAAGCGTTTGCGCTTTTTGAGGCTAAGCTAAATGAGCAGGCTGCTCTTGCAGAAGAAAAGCTGTCTTATGAGGTTGTCCCGATCCGCAAGCTCATTTCGATTCAGCTTGAGGCCGGCCTGCTGACCGCTTCTAAAGTGCATCCTTCTGCAAAATAAAAGGACTGACATAAAAAAGCAAGGCAAACCTATTGGTTTTTGCCTTGCTTTTTATTTTTGTTTTACATCTCATCTAACCTTATCCGTTTACTCAGCGCTTCTCCAAGAATGCCGATCAAAAAGCCGCTCGCAAGACCTGCGCACCAGAGAAACACCAGATACCATGCCAGTGCTTTCGTTTGCAGCAGCACCATCGCCACTAAAATTTGTCCGATATTGTGAAAGATACCGCCTGCTATGCTCACTGTAATCATCCGAAATCGTCCTGTTTTTTTTAGTAGAATCATCATTGAGGCGCTCAAAAGACCACCGGCAGCACTGTATGCCAGGCTCATGCCATTGCCAAATAAAATAGCAACTAAAAAAATCCGAATTCCATTGATCACTAAAGCGCTCTTCGTGTCCATCTGATAAAGCGCCAGCAGCACCACAATATTGGTCAGTCCCAGCTTCATCCCCGGCACTGCCCAAAATGCCGGAATCTGTGCCTCTACATAGCTTAAAATCATGGCAAATGAAACCAATATTCCATGCCGGGCCAGTCCTTGTGCTCGTTTCATCTCATCCTCCTATCGAACCACACCATCAACGCTCTGCTCTGCTCCGGTATCTGTGATTTCTATGACAACTTGATTGGGAAGGCATACAATCGACTGCCCCTGCTGCATGATTTTCCCCATATGCATACACAGTCCGTCCGGACATGACGCATCTTCAATCCATGCTTGTCCGTCCTGAATGACCAGTGTATTGCTTCCTCCTTCAACACCTTCAATGTGATAGCGTCCGTTATCCTCCAGCCGGTACATAGCTTGCACC
>CANOUM010000241.1 GCA_947570515.1 uncultured Clostridia bacterium | reverse complement strand
TTTTTAAGATGGATCTTGGTATGTAAGATAGACAGAAGATATCAATTAACAGAGAAGGATATGGGGTGTTATTATGGTAATTAAAAGAGGAGATGTTTTTTATGCGGATTTGCGGCCGGTAGTAGGATCAGAACAGGGCGGGATCCGTCCGGTAGTGATTATTCAAAATGATGTTGGAAATCGCTACAGTCCTACCGTAATTTGCGCAGCGATTACATCGAAAATCAATAAAGCAAAAATGCCAACGCATGTTGCTATTAAAGCGAATGAATATGAATTGGTACGTGATTCTGTGGTACTGCTCGAACAGATTAGAACGATTGATAAGCGCAGATTAAAGGATCGGATCTGTCACTTGAATCATGAGGCTATGCAGCGGATTGATGCCTGCCTGCTTATCAGCATGGGAATTGAACCGGAGGAAAAGCAGCAAACACAGCTTACGTCCTGATTAGGCGGAGGAACTTATGATGAAGGATATGGATACTTATTTCGAAAGGCTGTATGATCAAAATCAGCCTCAATATGCAATGCCGCGAGAAAGAAATCAGGCATGCTGGGAAAATTGGCGGGAGAGCTGGCAGAAAGCTTTAAAAAGCGATTTAGCCAGCTTTCCTGCGCAGTATGGAGAGCTGAATGCAAGGACTATTTCAGAAGTGAAGCGAAAAGAATTTCGCCAGCAGCTGGTAGTGTTTGATGGCGAGGAGGGGATGCAGATCCCGGCATATCTATTGATACCCAATGATCTTGTTAAGCCGGCTCCAGCTATAATCGCGGTAGCCGGTCACGGTGCGGGCATGACGGAGATCGCCGGCTTGACACCGCAGCATGAGGTGAGAGATTTAGGAGAAGGGTATCAGAAAGATTTTGCCGCCGTGCTATGCATGAAAGGCTTTGTTGTATTGGTTCCGGAGATGCTTGGCTTTGGTATGCGGCGTTTTGAAGAGGACAAGCAGAAAAGCGCTTCACAGAGCAGCTGTTTTCGCATGAGCATGAATCTGCTGATGATGGGAAAGACGATGGCAGGCGTGCGGGTGCGTGATGTGATGCGCAGTATCGATTACCTGCAGTCGCTTCCTATGGTGAAGGGTGATCAAATCGGTGCGATGGGTATATCAGGCGGAGGAACAACCCTGATGTATACCGCTGCTTTAGATGAGCGGCTCAAAGCTACCGTGATCAGCGGGGCTGCCTGTACATATCGCGATTCTATTTTAAAAATTTTTCATTGTAGCGATAATTTTGTGCCGCAGGTATATGGGCATGGTGAAATGTGTGATGTACTGGGGCTTTGTTTGCCGCGTCCTCTGTTTTTGGAGGCAGGAAGAGATGACGACATTTTCCCGCTTTGCGGGGTGAAGAGCTGTTATGAGGCTCTGCATAAGGCCTATCAAATATGGGATGCAGAGGATCGCGTGGAGCTTGATGTATTTGAGGGAGGTCATCAGATTCACGGTGGCAGAAGTTACGAATTTTTGCAGAAATGGTTAAAAAAGTAAAGGGTTCTTTAAATATTATTAACTTTACAAATGAGGGGTTTACAGGAGCGGAGGGGTGTGATAGAGTAGTATTTGCCAACATACGAAATAAAGAGAGAAGATAAAGAGGTAGAGCAGGGATGAAGCGGGCAGAGCTGGGTATAATGGTTGTTTTATTATGCATTTTTATTGTATTAATTATTAAATCAGGGTGGTTGGGAACCGATACATATCAAGAGGAGAGTTCTCAAGGACTCACAACAGAATCCTCAGAAGAAAGCGTGCCGGAAAATGAATCACAGGATTCGGCAGGCGCAGTGAGTATGCCTGAAAATTCAGATTCTGCTTCTACAGAAAGTTCTGCGATAGAGGAAAAAGCAGATCTCACATATCTGGATGATGCCGTATTTATCGGAGATTCCAGAACACAGGGATTGCAGCTTGGAACCGGTTTGACAGCCCCCCGTTTTTTGGCTGAGAGAGGGATGAGCATCGATAAAATGGGTGAGGATGCTCTGTATGAACTGGCAACAGGACAGATGGGAACAGCGTATGATGTGCTGGGAGAAAAGACATATGGTAAAGCATATCTGATGTTTGGAATCAATGAAATCGGCTGGCCGTATCCGGAAATTTTTATTGAAGATTATCGCAAACTGGTGCGTAAAATTAAAGAATTGCAGCCGGGAATTTTGATTTATGTACAGGGAATTATTCCGGTTTCAGCAGAAAAAGATGCAGAGGGCGATGTTTTTACAAATGCAAGGATTGAAGAACGCAATCAGATGATCAAGACGATGGCTGAGGAAGAGGGATGCACTTATCTGAGTCCGGGAGATGCGCTGATCGGAGAAGACCGAGCGCTGCGTCCGGATGCTTCGACAGACGGAATTCATTTAACGGCTGAATATTGTGAGTTATGGTTGGATTATTTATTGCAGCATACGGTAAAATAAATAAAAAGGAAAGGATAAACGGGGAATGGGGAAAAGGGTTCAATGTGCACTGATGCTGCTTTGGGTGAGCATATGGATGGTATTTATGGGAGGATGCGCTTCTAAAGAGGAGCGTCAGATAGATATAGAAAAGCTGGCGCAGCGGCTTAGCAGTGAAATCAGCTACGAAGATCATGTAACGCTGAGTACAGAAGAAATGGCGATGCTGCTGTATAATCTGCAGGCAGATCA
>CANOUM010000240.1 GCA_947570515.1 uncultured Clostridia bacterium | reverse complement strand
TGCTTTAATCTGAATATTCCCCCTATGCCCTCCGGTCTTTTTGCAGAAGAAGATGTGGCCCGCCTCGAAGAGCTTGGCTCACAAATTCGAAAAGCTTTTTCTCATGACCTGGCTCCGCTTGCGGTCTCCAGTTATGAAGCGCTGAATGATACACAAGCAAAATGGAATCTACAATTCCCTCAGGAATATGAATTTCATTATATAACGCTTATGGAAGATATTGCCCAGGGACAGCGTGTGGAGAGCTTTCAGCTTCGTGCCACAAATGATCAGGGAATGGATAACGTCATTTATCGCGGCACCACAATCGGTCATAAAAAGATTTGCTGTTTATCCCAGCCTGTAAAGGCTAAAAACCTAACCCTTCTCATCACCGGTGCACGCGATCAAGCGCAGCTTCGCTGCATTCAAATATTTTAATCCGAATAAAAGGACCTTGACAGCTATAATGCCGCCAAGGTCCTTTTATTTCTGCTCCTCTAATTGTTTCCTTTTTTCCTCTTTTACAATCCGGGACTGCGTGATAATCACAGCTGTACTGCTCACAATCAGTCCGCAATAATAGTTGATTCCCCTCGTCAAAATCAGCGCCGGAATGAGACTTGCCCCATAAATTGCTCGATACAGCATCGTAAATATGCCTTCCGTTGCCCCAATTCCTCCGGGAAGCGGCAAGGAATCAATGGCCATGGCAATCAGGGTTTGCAGTGCCATCATATCGTACAAAGTGTATTTTTGTCCTCCCATTGCCTTGTAAATCCAATATGAAATGGAAAACATCGCAATACGCTGAATAAAAGTAATCGTCAGAACTTTCGCTGCCAAAAACCAATGTGACCGAATATACTCTGCTCCGCTTTCGTATTCTTTTAATGATTTGGTAAGCTTTTGAATGGTCGCTTCTGGTTTTTTAACCATATGAAGCTTCACGCCTAAGCGAATGACTCCCATTGCGATTTTTTGAATCACCCTCTGAGAAAACATAGCCAGCAAACAGACAATGATCACAACCACGTTGATGATAAAGCCCACCACAAATAGAAGCTTTACTGTCCAGTTTCCCTCTGCAAAAAATGACCATTTTGCTATCAGAGCCCAAACGCCCAGGAGCAATAGAATCAATTTATACACAACCGTGTGCAGCAGCATTGCCAGCCCGGAAACCGAAACAGGGATATGGTCTTTACTCATATAATACAGGCATACAGGCTGACCGCCGGTTGCTGAGGGGGTAATCGCACTGAAATAGAAATCTGTACAGGCATATACAAAACCCCTTCTGCGTTTAACCGGATATCCTAAAGATTTTGTAATGGATCGAATGGCTTCTCCTTCTGCAGCCAGATACAGCAGCAGCATAAGAAAAGCCAGCAGCATATACCCCGTATCCGCCTGCTCTACCGCTTTAACCAGGCCTTTCACTCCAATATCCTTCAGCAGGAACGCAAAAGTACCTACGATCAAAACGATTAAGAATGCAAGACTGAGCGCATGCTTCTTTCCGCTCATTTTTCCTGCCTGACTCATACTCATCTCCATTCTGAAGCGTTACATTCGCTTCCTTTCTCCGAGATTTCTTTCTTATTTATACATTCTGCGGTTTATAAGAACTTTTAAGCGCAACAATCCGATTGACAACCAGCTGCCCCGGTTTAGAATCACCAGGATCGGTAATGAAATACCCGTTGCGAACAAACTGAAATCTCTGTCCCAGTTCTTCCTCCAGAACGGAGGGTTCAATCACTGCTTTCTCCATAATCTGAATAGAATCAGGATTATGCACATAATCCTCCTGCTGTTCATCATATCGGAAAAGATGCTCATAAAGCCGTACGGTAGCCGGCACGCCTTTTTCTGCGCTCACCCAATGGATAGTTCCTTTTACTTTGCGTCCATCTGGTGCATTACCGCCTTTTGTCTGCGGATCATATACGCAATGAATCTCTGTGACATTTCCATCTGCATCCTTGATCACTTCTTCACAGGTAACAAAATATGCTCCCATTAAACGCACTTCGCGCCCCGGCGCCATGCGGAAGAACTTTTTCTCCGGCTCCTCCATAAAATCACTGCGCTCAATATAAATTTCACGGCTAAAAGGAACCTTCCGGGTTCCCAGCTCCGGATTTTCAGGATTATTATCCACCGTAAAATATTCAATCTGACCTTCCGGATAGTTGGTCACAACTACTTTAATCGGATCTAAGACAGCCATGATTCTCTTATTATCCAGTTTTAAATCGTCACGAATACAGTATTCCAAATACTGATAATCAATCGTCGAACCGCGAGATTTTGAGACTCCCGTACTCGTAATAAAATTTTTAATAGAACTAGGAGTAAACCCTCTCTTACGAAGGCCTGCCAAGGTTGGCATACGTGGATCATCCCATCCATCGACAATTCCGTTTTCAACCAGTGCCCGTAGTTTTCGCTTACTGGTCACAACATTTGTAATTTCCATTCGCGAAAACTCAATCTGACGCGGCGGATGTTCAAAAATTCCTACCTGTTCAATAAACCAGTTATAAAGCGGGCGATGATCCTCAAACTCAAAGCTGCACAACGAATAGGTAATCCCCTCCAGCGCATCGGACAGCGGATGTGCAAAATCATACATAGGATAAATACACCATTTATTTCCCGTCCGATGATGATGGGCATA
>CANOUM010000239.1 GCA_947570515.1 uncultured Clostridia bacterium | reverse complement strand
CGGTTAAGGTTAAGCTCTATCGGGGCAGTTATGAGCTGGACCCTACGTATGAAACGATTCCGGCCGAAATTCCTGTCATTACAGAAGAGGTCAGACAAAGGATTGTTGATTTAGATGAAGTGCGCAGTGCAAGTTTATACCATACACGATCAGAATATAATGCCGTTTATTATATGGATATTGCACTCAGCGGCGGGAATGTGCTGGGGATTGACGCACATTATATGGATGTATTTGGCTACCGGCTGGAAAAAGGCCGAGGCTTTGAACAAAAGGATTATACAGATGGGCGCAAGGTGGCTATCTTGGATCAGGCTGCAGCAGAAGCACTGTTTCAGGATGAGGATCCAATTGGAAAAACAATTGAGATTCGCCAGGAGCCCTTTACGGTAATCGGCGTTGTGAATCTGTCAAAATCATTTCAGCCGGTCATTCAGACAGAAGAGGAATATTATATGTATATGGGCCAAGGAAATGCAGGAAATGTGATGGTGCCAGATCCCATATGGCCGGTTTTATATTCATATGACGAGCCTCAGACAGTTGCGGTTAAGGCTGCATCAACCGATGATATGACACAGGCTGGAAAGAAGACGGCTGAAATTTTAAATGCAAATGCCGGACTTTCAGCAGTGGAAACAGCAGATGAGGGTATGACAGAAGAGGAGCAGATTTCTGGTTATGCCGAGGGCAATAATCTGCTTTATAAAAATGAGGATCTGCTTGAACAGGCCAAGCAGCTACAGGAACTGAGCAATTCTACGAATCAGCTTCTGATCTGGATCGCCAGCATTTCTCTTTTAGTAGGCGGTATTGGCGTTATGAATATTATGCTGGTATCGGTTACAGAAAGAACACGTGAAATAGGCCTAAAAAAAGCGCTAGGAGCGCAGAAAAGCAAGATTCTGGGTCAATTTTTAACAGAGGCAGCCGTATTGACCAGTATTGGAGGCGTGCTGGGGATTTTTACCGGACTTATTTTAGCGAAGGTGATTGCTGTGATGACAGAAACAATGACAGCGATCAGCATTCCATCCATTGTGATTTCTGTTTTGTTTTCTGTGATTATTGGAATTGTATTTGGTCTGATTCCTTCAGTGAAGGCTTCTAATCTGAATCCGATTGAGGCGCTGCGGTATGAATAAGATTAAATGCATCGTGAGCGATATAGATGGTACATTGTTGCCGAGCGGTCAGTATGCTTTGGAAGAAAATGTTTTGCATACGGCCGCTCAGGCCATTGAAAGGGGCCTCCTGATGGTTGCTGCATCAGGAAGGCCCTATATGAGTTTGAAGGGGTTATGGCGTCCTTTACAGGAACAAATGATCTTCATTTGTGCGAATGGGACACTCATGCTGCAAAATGAAAAGATTTTATATCAGAAGGCTTTGAATAAGAAAGAAGCACTTATGCTGGTGCAGGATATAGAACAACAGGAGGACTGCGAATTTTTAATTACATCGCCGCAGCATTGTTATATTCGGCCCAAAACAGAAGCATACCGGCACCGCATTCAGGATGTAATGGGGTATCCTGCCCGTATTGTGCACAATTTGCATGAGATACCGGAAACATGCTTACAGGTTTCGGCTTTTAGAGAAAAGGGGATTGAAGAAGTCAGCGCCGGCTTTACAAAGCGGTGGGGAAAAAAGGTGCAGAGCGTGGTATCCGGCAGATTGTGGATGGATTTCACTGCATTTGGTGTTAGCAAGGGCACTGCATTGCGAGAGCTTATGAGGCAAAAAGGGTTGGAGAAAGAAGAGGTAGCCGCTTTGGGAGATAGTTATAATGATATTTCTATGTTTCGGGAAGCGGGCCGTGCATTTGCAATGCAGTGGTCTCCGGCACAAGTAAAGCAGGAGGCTCATCAGATGACAGCAGATCCGATCCGGGAAATGAAAAGAATACTGGAGGAAGTTAGTTAAGAAGTTTTTTAATATATTTTAAAAAGTGCTGGACATTTAAGAAAGATTCCGATATACTATACTAGTAAATTAAATTGAGATGCTAGAATAGGAGGATAAAAATGGCGGAAGCACAGGCAGAAGAACAGAAAGTTAAGATCATTAAAACAGCACTGGATGAAGTAGAGTTTGGAGATGACAGTGCAGAAGGATATGGTAAAAGCGAAAAAGTTTCTAATACACTTCCCCCGGAGGTTACATCGGGGATGTTATATAAAGATATTGTCAGAATTGCATGGCCATCTTTTGTAGAGCTTATGTTGACTCAGCTCGCATCTATGGTGGATTTGATGATGGTAGGTTCGCTGGGAGCATGGGCTTTAACGGCAGTAGGTCTGACGACGCAGCCTAAATTCTTGCTGATGACGATGTTTACAGCTATGAATGTAGGAGCAACGGCCATGGTGGCGCGCTACCGGGGAGCCGGTGAACAGGCCAAAGCGAATATGATTTTAAGGCAAGCGATCTTACTGACGTTTGTATTTTCTACGCTGGCATCTGTACTTGGCTACATATTTGCAAGACCGATGGTTATTTTCATGGGGGCTAAAGATGAGCTGGCGCTGGAAGGAGCAGTGACATATCTGCGGATTCAAATGATTGGATTTGTTTTTATGGCTCTGACAACAACGGTGACCGCCTCGCTAAGAGGTGTAGGCGATTCGCGGACTGCCATGGTATATAATATGACAGCGAATAT
>CANOUM010000238.1 GCA_947570515.1 uncultured Clostridia bacterium | reverse complement strand
TTACGTTTGTATATTCCGATTGTTTGGAACATGCTGCGAGAAAAACAATCAGTACTGCCAGTGCTGAGAGTTGTGAAATCATTTTCTTTACCATACTATATTTTTTTAATGTTAAGCAATTATTGATTCATCAGATTCAGTGTGTGGCAAGCTACCAATGCGGCTGTTTCTGTTCGAAGTCGAGATTTCCCGAGGCTGATTGGGATAAAGCCATGTTCAATAGCTTTCCTGACTTCCTCTTCACTAAAGTCTCCCTCCGGACCAATCAGAACAAGAGCATCCTCTCCGGGATTCAATTTATTTTTTAAAAACGGTTTTTCCCCTTCATAACAATGAGCAATAAACTTCTGTCCTTGAAACTCCTGAGTAATAAACTTATCAAAGTCAATCATTTCGTTGAGTTTGGGCAGACGAGCTTTTAGAGATTGCTTGATGGCGGAAACCAGAATCTTTTCAATGCGCTCTGTCTTAATTACTTTCCGTTCCGAAAACCGGCAATTAAGAAAAGTCAGTTCATCAAATCCTATTTCTGTCGCTTTTTCTACAAACCATTCGTTACGATCCATATTTTTGGTGGGTGCCATAGCAATATGTAAATGGCAGGGCCAAAGTGGTGCCTGAAAAATAGTTTCTTTTATGGCAACGAGACAACGTTTGTTTGTTGCCGCCGTAATCTCTGCTTTATAAAAAAATCCTTTTCCGTCTGTCAGAGTTATCTCATTCCCGGTATTCAGGCGCAAAACGCGTGTACAGTGTTGAGCTTCCTCCTCTGGAAGTTCATTACTGGTCTGTATATTGGGAGTATAAAATACGTGCATAATAATTTATTGATTTTGATTTCTTACATTGATTTGATCCCGTATTTTAGCCGCCAGTTCATAATTTTCGGCCTTGATCGCTTTTTCTAATTCTTCTTCAAGTGATATGGAAGTGGCATTGGAAGGTACTGGGTTTTCCTGCTCCTCTTTGTTATTGCCGGAATCTTCATTACGGGGCCTTTCTTCATCTGACATATGGAGACATTCCCGTTCAAGGATCGAATCATATATAAGAATAGGACAGTCTGCACGCACAGCTAAAGCAATAGCATCTGAAGTACGTGCATCAATACGTGTAATTTCGTCGTCTTTTTTAAGGTAAATATAAGAAAAAAAGATACCTTCTTTTGCTTTGTAGATTAATACTCGGAGGAGACTTGCACCCATTACAGTAAGACTCGTCATAAACAAGTCATGAGTTAGAGGGCGAGGGGTTTTGATTCCTTTTAGGTACAAAGCTGTTGCTTGAGCTTCTGCGGGACCGATGATAATGGGCAACTGCCGTTCACCGTTAACTTCACCCAGCAACATGGCAAAAGCACCGACTTGTGCCTGGCTATTTGTGATATTTCTAACTTGTAATTCTATCTTTTTATCCATTGTTCTTTAACTTAATTTTCTAGCTTTCCTCGTTGGTGCTTGTATTTAAATACTAATGCAAATAAAATGCCTATAACTAAGGCATAAGCTGCAAAAATAAGCCATATATCAACCCATTCGCGGCTAACTAACTGGCCATTAGCATATACAGAGAAAGCGTCTACAACAGCACCACTGGCATATCCTCCTATAATCGCGCCTAATCCGTTGGTCATCATGAAAAATAATCCTTGTGCACTGGCACGGATGGAAGAATTTGTCTCTTGTTCAACAAATAACGAACCTGAAATGTTGAAAAAATCAAAAGCCATGCCATAAACAATCATAGAAAGAATCAGCATCCATAAGCCACTTCCCGGATCTCCGAAACCGAACAATCCAAAACGGAATACCCACGCAAACATGCTGATAAGCATTACCTGCTTGATTCCGAAATGTTTCAGAAAGAAGGGTATGGCAAGAATGAATAATGTCTCAGACATCTGTGATATAGACAACAGGATTACCGAATGTTTCACACCAAATGAATCTGCGAATTCCGGAATATTGGCAAAGCTGCCGAGGAAGAGGTCTCCATAAGTATTTGTAATCTGTAGTGCCGCTCCCAAAAGCATGGAGAATAAGAAGAAAATAGCCATTTTCTTTCTTTTGAATAATACCAGTGCATCCAGCCCAAAAGAGGAAAGAAGTGATTTTCTTTCAGTCTTGGCAGGAGGGCAGGCTGGGAGAGTGAAAGAATACAGTCCCAACAATAAAGCAGATGCACCACCTACATAAAGTTGGGCACTTGAATTTTTAAAACCAGTAAGGTCTACCGCCCACATGGCGCAGATAAAACCGATAGTTCCCCATACGCGGATTGGAGGAAAGTCTTTGATCAGATCGCATTTATATTGTTCCAATGCATTGTACGAGACGGTATTCGCAAGTGATAAAGTAGGCATATATACCAGCAGATTGAGTAGCATAGCCCAATACATTTGGTCGTATCCGGTAGCTGTAGAAGCGTAGAAAAGACATGCGGCACCTGCTATGTGGCAAAATCCGTATAAGCGTTCGGCATTGAACCATTTATCGGCAATAATGCCGATAATGCCGGGCATGATCAGGGAAGCAATTCCCATAGTGGCGAAAATGGCTCCAATTTGTCCTCCTTCAAAATGAAGTTCTCTACCCATATACCCGCCTAATGAAATTAACCATGAACCCCATACAAAGAATTGCAAGAAATTCATAATGATCAAACGAACTTTTACACTCATAACTT
>CANOUM010000237.1 GCA_947570515.1 uncultured Clostridia bacterium | reverse complement strand
GCGAGTGCAAGCGTAGTCCATGCGCGAAACTCGGTCCAAACATGCTGCTTTTTTGACCGAGTTTGGTAAACGCGAAGTCGTTTTCCAAGCTCGGAAATTTCGCAAATACCACTTGATGGAAGGTCAAAGAAATCTGATTTTCCACCTAAAAGACCTTTAACTAAACCGCGATTTCGAAGGACTTCAAATTCATCCTTGGTTAGACAGACTGAATCTGATCGTTTGAAACGATCAAAGAGGATTTGTTCTTCATTAGTTAGGATAATAAGTGAGTAATCACGAGTAGTATCCATATTGTATTCACGCCCCTTTTCCACCGAAGCATAACATGCAGCACCCCAAAAAGCAAGAGAAAAGCCGCCCGTGGCGGGCGGCGGAGAAAACAAGGAGATGCATAATGGAAAAAGAAATGGGGCGTATTAATAATGTCCTTCAGAAAAAGTGCAAGAGATGTTCCAATCTTGTTGGTGCCGATGATGCATACTGTCGATGTATATATCGCCTGTTGCTCGATAACGCTCGCAAGCATAAAGCAGCATTTTTAGTGCGGCTGAACTCAAAACAATCCACCCCCCTTCCGTTATTCAGTATAGCAAATGAAATGGCAGAAAGCGAGGTGATAACCTGTATAAAAAAATCGCCAGAATCATGAAGCGTTTTTAAGAGCGACATCCAGATTTCCCATTGTGGGTATCTATTGTCGCGTTAGCAGCCTCAATAATAGTTCCAATCCTGCGTGAATTTCTGGAAAAAATAATTTAAGGAACGAAATGATAAAGGAGCATAAGAGCATGCGTAGAAAAAAGAAAACAACTGTTTGGGCCTATCTGGATGGAAAGAAACTGGTAGACGTGGTTCAGGCGGCCTTGGATAACAACATGATGGTCGAAGATATGAAAGCTCTGCTGATCCGCGAGAATCCCGGTCATGAAATCACTTTCAAAGTACAGTGAGGAGGGCAAAGCAGAGTGGTAATCTCAACCAAAGAGCTTGATGCCGTGGAAGGAATGGCAAAGAAGCAGCGGAGCAGAGAAACGCTTCTTCTAGTGCAGATTTTAAGAGAGCTGCGCCAGTTATCCACTTTGGAGGAGTCCCAAGGTGCAAAGATCAGCGAGATACCATCACTTGCTATGCCGACGTTGAGCGGAAAATTGGACTGCATCGAAAAAGCAGCCATGATGATGCACGAGTTTGGAAAGCTGCTGTGGGTCAGCGATAAGAAATTCCGCGTCACAGTCGTATGCGATCCGGAAGAAGGAAGGTTTGAAGCAATACGAGAAGACATCTAGGCTTAGGGCTTGTTTGAAAATAGAGAAATAGACGGATGGTTCGTAAAAAGCGAGCAGCTGCAAGGAAAAAAGCACAGGAATACTTGCTGTATTCCGCGCATTTTTGACGCGGCAGCTGCCGCTTTTTGTAGAAAAAGACGGCTATTTCGATTTTTCAAACAGCCCCTAGAAAGGAGACCCTATGAAAGAATTTGTACCGCCTGCAAATTGGCAGGGCGTCCCCAGAATTGAAAACTACGTGAAATGGTGCGCGATGATTGCATCCAAAAGGCTGGGGGTACCGGTCGAGGCGACGGTGGCCGGACTGAAAGAAGAGTGCAAGCCGGAGCAGAAGGTCGGATGATCTCTATGTCTATCGCAGCGTACGATATGGACAGGATCGAATTCAACCAGGAAACCAGGGCTTGCAGTCGGTCCGGCGCGGCAGATGTCAACATGAGAGGAGGCGGAACTTTGCAATACAATACGCTGAAAGCCTACCGGAGGTTATGCGATCTGTACGGCTGGCCGCAGTCCTTTGAAGGGCTGCGCGTGTTCGCGTGGCAGGTCAAGATGGGGTATCGCAGCATCTGGCTTGGAGAGGACGATGGACGGAATCGCGTTTAGTGGGTGGCAGCTCACTTTGTCCATCAGTAAGATCAGTCTGTGCACAGTCTATGCGGCTATTGCTATTGTCGCAATCGCTGCTGCGGCAATCTGGCGCAGCGCAGAAAAGGAGTGATGAAACATGAAAGCGACAGGTATCGTCAGAGGGATTGACAACCTGGGCCGGGTAACAATCCCAAAGAGCATCCGGAACGCCAACGGATGGACGGAGGGAACACCAATGGAATTCTTGGTGGCAGACGGGCAGGTAATCCTACAGAAATATCAGCCCGCAACCGCTGACAGTATCGAGAGCGTAAAAAGGACGCTCAAGAGTCTGATCCAGTTTGATGATCCGGAGGCAAACGGGCATCTGAATCGGGCGGTAAATGAAATCGATACCGCGCTCCAATATTTATGTCATGAATCAGGCGGCGGAACACGAGCAAAACATGTGCGCTGACTTCACCAGAACGTGCGAAGGATGCGAACACGCTATGGAAGAATCGGGAGTAAAGGCGAAAGCGGTGTATAGATGTATGGCGCATGGCCGGTGGCAGGGCTATACAATCGGACGCGAACATTTTTTGCCGTATATTCCAGCATGGTGCCCGAAAAGGCCGGAAAATAAAGGAGATCGTACATGAAACGTTACAGACGATAAAGGAGGGCTATGAGACCATGGCAGTCTATAAACTGGGACCGGTCCGCCTGACGCAGCGAGGCGGTCAGTATGTGGTAAACATAGACGGGGAACCGGAAGCGGAGGGTATCTACGAAAATCCGATAGAAGCATGGACAAGGTTCATTGATTCCGCAGACAGCCGGGTACGCCGCAGAATCGGTGAC
>CANOUM010000236.1 GCA_947570515.1 uncultured Clostridia bacterium | reverse complement strand
CGAGGATAATCGTCAACAACGTAAAACCAATCGGTGTGATGATTTCAACAATAAGAAAACCCTCGCTTCCCCCTGCACTTACATTGATAATTGCAGCTACAACACTAAAACATAGGAGACAAACCACATCATCATAAGCTACCACCTGTAAAAGCGTATTGACAAAATCTCCCTTTGCTTTATATTGATGAATCGTCATCATCGTACTGGCCGGCGCTGTTGCCGTTGCGATAGCTCCCAGTGCCAAAGCAAAATTCCAATCCAGCTTAAAAATAACCTTCATTCCTATTGCAACTAAGACACCCGCAAATAAAGACTCCAGGAGAGTAATCACAAAGATAGAACCTCCTGTTTTAAGAAGGATCTCCTTTTTAAAAAATTTTCCTACGCCAAAGGCAATAAAAGCCAAGGCAATATCGCTCACAAAGCCCATATTCTCAATCATGGCCTTGGGAACCAAATTGCCTACGCTCGGCCCAATCAAAATACCGGCTATAATATATCCTGTCACATTAGGAAGATGCAAAAGCTTTGTCAGGCGCGTAACTAAAAAACCGGAAAATAAAATAATAGCTAATGCAATCAACACGATCGTTTCCTCATTGCAATGTGCATACAATTGATACATAGCGAACATCCTCACTTCCTTGCTGAAACTTCTTAGGATTCCCTGAATAGGGATTGCCTCCCAAGGCAATTTATGATATATTGTATGCATTCACAAAATAAAGTCAAATTATAATCTATTTGTATAACATAAATGTTTATTATAGAAAGGAATGCCATGATTGATCCAAAATTAGAAACGCTGCTCGTCGTTACCGACACCAAAAGTTTTACTAAGGCAGCTGCTCAATTATCCTTGACCCAACCTGCCATCAGTCAGCATATCCGCCAGCTTGAACGCGAGCTTGGCGCCAAAATTTTTATCCGTAACAGCGGTGAGCTTCGTCTGACAGAAGAAGGAGAAATTATCCATAAATATGCTAAGCGGATCCAAGTTTTATACCAAAACATGCACCAAAGCCTTCTCGATTCCAAACGCCATTTCACCCGTTTAGCTGTTGGTGTGACTCATACGGCCGAGAGCAATCTGGTCTTAGAAGCACTTGCTCAATATGGCAATCAGCACGGCGGCATTTTATTAACAATTGTTTCTGATACTATAACAAATCTTTATAACAAATTGAAAACTTATGAAATTGATATTGCCGTCATTGAAGGCAAATTTTCTGATCCAAATTTCAACTCTCTTCTGCTTGATACAGACTATCTCGTTTTGGCCGTCTCTAATGACAATCCGCTTTCACGCAAAAGCATGGTCACGCTTCGTGAGCTGCAAAAGGAAAAAATGATCCTGCGCCTCCCCAATTCGGCTACCCGAAACCTTTTTATTTCCCACTTAGAGAGCAACAACTATTCGATCGAAGATTTTAACGTTATTATGGAGGTTGATAATATTGAAATCATCAAAGACCTCATCCGCCACAATTTTGGTGTCTCCATCCTTGCACGCAGTGCCTGTCTGGATGAATTAAAAAAGGGTAAGCTCCAAGTCTTACCCATCGAAAATCTCAGCATGACGCGTGAGGTCAATATCATTTATCATAAGGACTTTGCTCATCTTGATCTCTTAGATGATCTCACGAAGCTCTACCATCAAACAGCCAATATGGAATAATCAAAGCGTTTTCAACAGCTCCACCATGGCCTCCACCGTAGCTTCCTTGGCTACATGCGTCTGCATGCCCCGTTTTTTAGCTTCCTCCGCAGTCTTTTCGCCAATGCAAACAGCCTGCACGGCAGAAAAATCTCTTGTTTCTCCCAAGGTCTGACAAAATCCATCTACGCAGGAAGCACTCGTAAACATCACATAACTGTTCGGGGC
Source organism: uncultured Clostridia bacterium (assembly GCA_947570515.1). Lineage (GTDB taxonomy): Bacteria > Bacillota > Clostridia > Lachnospirales > Bianqueaceae > CALWPV01. The sequence continues at coordinate 852 of CANOUM010000236.1, read as the reverse complement.
GTCGGCTGCTGTACACATCTCCTCTGCCAGTGCGGATTCTTCTTCTAACACCGTCTGATAAATCGCAAGCTGCTCACAGGGGATGCCGCAGGCTGTCATCTCCTCATACACAGCAGAAGATCCTCGTTCACTTTTGAACACATATACCTTGCCGGAAGCACTGATTTTTCTTCTTAAACCATCAGCCAGTGCAGCTGCCTCATACAGCTCCGGCACAAAATCTGCGCGGATTCCCCGCTGCCTGAGCGTCTCTTCCGTCCGTTTTCCAATAACAGCCCAGCGTGTACGATTTCCAATTGAACGAATATCTTGTTCACTTTTAGCAAACATTTGAAAGAAAATTTCGACATCGCTGGGGCTTGATAAAACAATCCAGTTTTCTTCAAAAAAATTATGACTCATCTCTTCTAAAAGCAGGTTGAATTCCCCCTGCTTTTTTTCTATGGGTCTAAGATCGATGGAGGGAAGATAGATCACATGCGCTCCCTCTGCCTCCAGCCTTTTGCTAAGTCTTTCTGCCTGCGCTCTTGGACGCGTCACAATACATTGCTTTCCCCGTAAAGCAAGTGTGCTCTGCCATTCCAGCTTCTGCATAAAGAGCGCTGTTTTACCAATTAAAATTACAGAAGGAGACTGAAAATGATTTTCCTGCGCTTTTTCAGGCAGAGCTGCAAGCGTTGCTAACAGCTGTCTCTGCTTATAGGTTGTCCCATTTTCAATAATGGCCGCCGGCGTATTCGGATCCATTCCCTCTTCCTGCAAACGCTGACAAATATGTGGCAGCTGCTGAACCCCCATTAAAAATACCAGAGTCCCTTCCAGATGAGCCAGCCTTTTATAATCAACGCGCTC
>CANOUM010000235.1 GCA_947570515.1 uncultured Clostridia bacterium | reverse complement strand
CGACTTTTCCAACAGTCGCTCTCGGATCACTGCGTGGGTCGCTCGCTTTCTTTTGGAAAGGTCGTGGCGTACAGTCCCCGTGGCTCTCTATCTCACAAACGTATCTGTCTGCTTTATTCAGTTGTCAAAGAGCTGTGGCGAAAGCGTGTTGCTTCCATGTAAAAGCAGGGCAGAGCAGGAAAGAGGGGGACATTAAACCATGCTCTGCTAAAAACTGCTTATTCTTCTTCGATTTCTAAGGCAATATCAAACCCTAAAATCATTTTGATAAGTGCTTCTCGGATAAGTCCTTTCAATTCCATATCTACAACAATATAGACATTTCCATATTCATCATAGAGAGGACGCAGACAGCACTTTGATATGTACGGGTCATAAAATGCCAGTATTTTTTCAATCGCTTTTTCGTCCCCGTCCATTGCTTGCGAAAGCAAATAGTAGGACGGCTTCTTAAATGTTTGCTTCATTTTACTGCTTCTCCTTTAGTATTTTTTTCATAGTTTCCAAAGCATGATGTCGGTTTCTAAATACACCGCTTTGCGTAATCTTTTGTAAGTTGGCAATTTCACTTTCTGTCATTTCCAAGAAGTAATACATTAACAGAGTATTTCTCTTTCTTTCTGGAAGTTTTTTCAAGGCTTCTGCCAGCTCATCATCAAGGACACGAATATCAATGCCACATACTGAAAAGATTGTATAATCTGTTTCGTAGTCGTCCCACACAGCAAAATTTTGAGTAAAAAATTTTAGAAATTCCAAAAAAACCTTGTAAAGGGAGAAACCATGTGTTAGAATGGTAACCAAGTGGAAGGAAATGGAGCGATTTGGAGCAAAAAGGAGTGGAGGTGAAGACGTAATGTTCTTTGGTGAATATCGCCATAGCGTAGACGACAAAGGCCGCATTATTATGCCGGCTAAGTTTCGCGAGCAGCTGGGCAATGTATTTTATATCACCATTGATCTTTGGGGCAAAGAAGAAGAAAAATGCCTGTACGTCTATGCCGAAGAGGATTTCAAGGTGCTGTGTGATAAGCTTCGTCAGATGGCAGCCAGTGATTCCGAAACCCGTAAGCTTTATCGTAAGTTCTATTCTCGTGTGCAGGATACTTCCGTTGATAAGCAAGGGCGCGTCATGCTCACAGCAGAATTAAGAGAACATGCCAGTTTAGATAAAGATATCGTACTGGCCGGCCAGGACGACCACATTGAAATTTGGAACCGCGAAAAATGGGAAGCATATAATGAAGACGATGAGTTCTTTGAGTCGAACAAGCTGGCTGAAGGATTGAAAGCTAGTGGGATCTAATTAAATCGAGGGTGAGAACGTGGAATTCAAACATGTATCCGTCTTAAAGAACGAATGTATCGAAGGGCTTCACATTAAGGCCTCCGGAACTTATGTTGATGGAACATTTGGCGGAGGCGGTCATGCTATGGAGATTATCGGCCGATTAAACGGGAACGGCCGTTTCATAGGGATTGACCAGGATCAAGACGCAGTAGAAAATGGCCGCACCAGACTGGAACCATATAAAAATAAAGCGCAGCTGGTGCGGGATAATTTTTCTAACATAAGTCAGATCATGAAAGACTTGCATATTGTGTCCATTGATGGTATACTACTAGATATTGGGGTATCCTCATACCAACTGGATACGGGAGAACGCGGTTTCTCTTATATGCATAACGCCGAGCTGGATATGCGGATGGATCAAAGAAACCCCATAACAGCCAAGCGCATGGTAGCAGAATATTCAGAGAAAGAGCTGGCTCGGATTATCCGGGATTATGGTGAAGAACGATGGGCAAGCCGTATTGCACGGTTTATCGTGCAAGAAAGAGAAGCGGCGCCAATCGAAACCACCGGACAACTGGTAGAGGTTATCAAAAAGGCAGTCCCCAAGAGTGCCAGAAAAGACGGACCTCATCCGGCCAAGCGAACTTTTCAGGCGCTGCGTATTGCAGTGAATAATGAGCTTGGAATTTTAGAGCAATCGATTCGAGATATGGCAGAGCTGCTGAGTCCTCAAGGAAGACTTTGTATTATCACCTTTCATTCTTTGGAAGATCGAATCGTAAAACAAACTTTTCATAAATTAGAGCATCCGTGTACATGTCCTCCGGAATTTCCGGTGTGTGTGTGCGGAAAAAAGCCGAGTATCCGGGTGATGACCCGAAAACCCATTATCCCTACTGAAGAGGAGATGGCAGTCAATCCGCGGTCTCGCAGCGCAAAGCTGAGGATTGCAGAGAAGCTGTAGCAGAAGGGTATGGAAGATACCAGGGAGGAAATAAGAATGCCGAGACAAATGGCGCAGCAGGAGGCTCGTTTTTCTGCTGAAGATTTTTTTGAAGATTACGAAACAGAATACAATCCGCAACAAACGCCGTATACGCAGGGCAGTTTAGCAGTTGAAGTAGAAGCGCCGGAAAGAATGCCGGCCAGAAGACGCTTGCCTAAGCAGCAGCCGAGTCAAAAACGGGCGCAGAAAACGGTTTCCAATACAAGACAGCGTGTTCGAAAGGCAATCGATATGGCACAGATCAAAAGTAAATTCAACTTTTTCCTATGTGCTGGGCTGGTGTTAGCCGGTTGTATGGCAGTGGTTCTGATGTATGTACAGGTGTTTAATCAGGAAACCCAAATTGAACAGCTCAAAGGGCAGCTGGCTGCGGCAAGGGATGCCAATGCGATTGCACAGGAAACGGTAGTAGAGCAGATGACGATGGCAGATTTATACAGCTATGCTACAGGAGAGCTGGG
>CANOUM010000234.1 GCA_947570515.1 uncultured Clostridia bacterium | reverse complement strand
CTTCCCTTTTCTGAGCGTTTGTATCTCTTCTGCCGGCAGGTTTCCGATAAGATCGCCAAACATCGCTTTTTTCAGATAGGTTTCCGTATATCCATCCATCCCTTTGATCATTTCAGTAGAGGGCATGGGCGTATGATAGGTCACCAAATGACTGTATTGATTGAGTGCAATATGCAGCGCCGTTATATCACTATAACCGCCAAACCATTTAGGATGCTTGCCGATTTGCTCAAAATCCAGCCAGTCTAAAATTCGCTGTACGCCGTATCCTCCCCGAATACAAAAGATTCCATCAATTGTTTCATCTTGAAAAGCCTTCATAATATCTTCAGCTCGCTGCGCGTCGCTTCCTGCCAGATATCCATATCGTGCAAAACAGCTTGGATATAAAATCGGTACAAGTCCATAGCCTTCCAAGGCGAGCTGACTGGCTTTAATATCTTCTTCTTTTTCTCTTGGTACAGGGCTTGCCGGAGCAACAACAGCAATACGAGCCCCTTTTTTTAATGGTTTTGGCGTGATCATTTTCTTCATCCTTTTCCTTGTTACGTTATTGCTCAAAATAGCACAAATCCTGATCTCTGTCAATATTTCTGCATGGAATATCTTTATTCCTTCATATTATAAAGAAAGGTTTGTATAGTACCTGTATTTGTGCTATAATTAAAATAATTTTAAAAAGCAAGTGAAGGAGAATGATATATGGCATCCAATCGAAAGCAAATCAATATTATGGACGAATCTAGAAGTGTAAGTAAAACCATCTTATTGCTGGCCTGGCCAGTTTTTGTAGAGCAGATCTTTTCTACGCTGGTGAGTTTTGCCGATACCGCTATGGTAGGATCTCTGGGCGCGACAGCCACTGCCTCCATCAGTATCAGCAATTCTCCTATTTTTTTGTTAAATGGTATTATCATGGCTCTGGGTGTAGGTGTAACGGCTCTAGTGGCTCGCGCTGCAGGAGCCGGTGATCAGGAGCTTGTAAAAAAGCTAATGCGCCATGCCATGATGGTAATTTTATACATAGGCCTTCCGATCACTTTAGTGACAGCCTCTCTTTCCCGTTTGATTCCCCTTTGGATGGGAGCCGGCGAAGATATTTTGGATATGGCAACGCAGTATAATCTGATTGTATCCTTCGGCCGTTTGTTTAATCTGGCCGCTATGGTCCTCAATTCCGCCTTTCGAGGCTATGGCGATACCAAAACTCCTATGAAGCTTAATCTGATGATGAATATCATCAATGTAATCGGCAATTATCTATTGATTAACCCAACCCGTATTATCTCTGTTTTTGGTTTTGAATTTACCATGCCTGGTGCAGGCTGGGGAGTCAATGGCGCCGCCGTCGCAACCGCCATTGGTATGCTCTGTGCCGGACTCATGGCATTTAAAAATGCTCTAAGTCATAAAAATCCGTATCGCATTGCATTTGAAACTAGGCGAGACTTTCTGCCTGACAAAATGCTTTCTAAACAGATTTTCCGAATCAGTTTTCCGGCTATGCTTGAGCGTATCTGTATGTCTTCCTCCGGCATCTTTGTAACCAGCAGCATTGCAATGCTGGGTACGATCAGCATCGCTGCAAACAGCTTAAGTCTTTCGGCTGAGTCGCTGTCTTACATGCCGGCTTTTGCATTTCAAACGGCCATTACAACGCTCGTAGGTCAGGCGCTGGGCGCTGAAAAGCCGCAGCTTGCTGAAAAATTTGTACATACTACTATGCGTATCGGCGTAATCGTTATGTGCTTTACAGGCCTGGGACTTTATCTGTTTGCTTCTAATATTATCGGTGTCTTTACCCCTGATCAGGAAGTAATCCAAATGGCTTCGGAATGTCTGCGTCTGATGGCCCTCATCCAGCCCATTCAGGTAGCAGCCTGGATTTTCTCCGGTGTACTGCGCGGTTCTGGTGATACCAGCGTCAATTTCTATATCAGTGCGGCTACTAACTGGGGTATTCGCACTCTTTTCTCTGTACTGGCAATTCGAGCCTTTGGTTTAGACCTCTATGCAACATATATTGTTATGATGGTTGAAATTGTCGCTCGTCTGCTGCTGCTTTATTTACGGTATCGAACCGGTAAATGGAAAACCGTTATGAATAAAATAGGCGTTTAAGCATAAAAAGTAGAACTCTAATTGGAGGAGAAAAATGATCCTTGAAACAAAGCGATTATATCTGCGAGAACTGAAAAAAGATGATTTTGACTCTTTATGCGAAATTTTACAGGATGAAGAGACTATGTACGCATATGAAGGTGCTTTCAGCGACAGCGAAGTACACGAATGGCTAAGCAGACAAATCTCCCGTTATAACACATGGAATTTTGGATTATGGGCTGTGATTCTAAAGGAAACTGATAAACTTATAGGTCAATGCGGCCTCACAATGCAGCCTTGGAAAGAATCAGAAGTTCTTGAAATCGGCTATCTTTTTAACCGGGCTTATTGGCATAGAGGATTTGCTTTAGAAGCAGCAACGGCTTGTAAAAAATATGCTTTTGAAGTATTGCAGGCTGAAGAGGTTTGCTCGATCATTAGAGATACCAATATCCCTTCTCAAAAGGTAGCCCTCAGAAACGGAATGATCAAAATGGATTCTTGGATAAAACATTATAAAGGAATCGATATGCCGCATGATCGATATGTAATATATCGTTAAGAAAACAAAAATATGACCTTCTATATAAAAGAAGGTCATATTTTTGTTTTATAGGAAGACTCTATAAAAAAGACAGCATAAATCCCGATCGAACTGCATGCATATGAAAT
>CANOUM010000233.1 GCA_947570515.1 uncultured Clostridia bacterium | reverse complement strand
CACAGCTTAAAGAGCAGACCACTAAAGGGCGGCAGATCCAGGATCAGCTGCCCTTTTTGATAGGAAAAAAGCTTTTTCGGATCAGCTGTTTTACCGCCAAAGCATTCTTCATCGCTGCACAGCAGCAAAGCCGGACGAGCTTTAGCAGCAAGAGTTAAGGAAAAGGCGTCTCGAGGTTCATCCGAAAAATTGAAGACAGCCAATAGACTTTCTCTTTCGGTATGACGTAAAAAAGCATACACGCTGAGCGCTTCCTCATGACAATCTGCCCAGTGGAATCCCTCCTGCTTATGATCGGCTGCATACAGCGCCGGGTGTGTGATATAAAGCTCATTTAATTTGCGCAGATAGTGATAAAAACTATCGTGATTTGGATAGCGCAGAATATTCCAGTCCTGCTCGCGGGATTCATCCCATTCACGCAGCTGACCGATTTCATTGCCCATAAAATTCAGCTTTTTACCGGGATGTGTCATCATATATAAATATAGCGCGCGCCCCTGGGGGAATTTATCTTCGTATTCTCCCTGCATTTTTTGCAGAATAGTCCCTTTGCCATGGACATTTTCATCATGAGAAAAGGGCAGCAGATAGCGTTCATTGTAGTAGTACATCATGGAAAATGTGAGTTTATGATAATGCTGCGGTCTTTCCTGCGGCGCTTTTTTGAAATAATCCAGCGTATCGTTCATCCACCCCAGATCCCATTTGTAATCAAAGTCCAGACCGCCGGAGGCGGCAGAAGCGGTGACGCCGGGATAGCTGGTAGAATCCTCTGCGATGAGCATGGCAGAAGGATGCAGCTCATGCAGAGTCTGGTTCATATTCCGAAGAAAAGCAGCCGCGGCATGGTTGACGCCTCTGGCGGGATCGCCCTGCCAGTACAGCGCACGGCTGATTGCATCCATACGAAGTCCGTCAAAATGGTATTCAGTGAGCCAATAGTTGGCGGCAGACTGCAGGAAGGAACATACATCGGGACGGGAATGGATGAAGTTATAGGTGCCCCATTCGCTTTCGCCGACATCATGATGCGGATATTCGTAGAGCGCTGTACCGTCAAATTGATGAAGACCATAGGAATCCACGGCAAAATGGATGGGGACAAAGTCGAGAATCGCGCCCAGACCGGCCTGATGCAGCTGATCAATGAGTGATTTGAGCTGATGCGGCGTTCCATAGCGGGAGGTGGGGCTGAAGAAGCCGGTATTCTGATACCCCCAGGAGCCGTCGAAAGGATGCTCAGAGAGCGGCATAAATTCAACATGCGTGTAGTGATTTTGCTTCAGATAGGTGATGAGAGGCGCAGCGAGTTCTTCATAGGTATACCATCCGTTAGGAGCATCCGGATTGGTGCGCCAGGAGCCAAAGTGCAGTTCATAGATGTTTAGCGGTTCGTGAAAACAGCGGGTTCGTTTTTTCATCCATTTCTGGTCATGAAAAGTGTAGTCCTCCAGATTTACAATGCGGGAGCAGAGACCGGGACGCAGTTCCATGCTGAAACCATAGGGATCACAGTGACGCACGCGGTTTTGTGCATGATCATAGATGCAGTAGTGATAGAGCTGACCGGGGGTCGCTGCCGGATGATTGTATTCATAAAACTGGGAATTTCGCTGCATGTCGATTTCCTGCCAGTCTGTGAACTCTCCCATGAGCGTCACGCGGCTGGCGGCAGGGGCATAAACGCGAAACTGTGTACCGCTTGCATGGGGATGGGCGCCGAAAAACTGATAGGCATCGGCGGTCTGACCTTGATAGAAAGCTTGAAAATCCATATTGTTCTCCTGAAAAGTGTTAGAGAGCCTGGTTCAGACGGTTGATTGCGCCGAGAACCAGGCTCTTTAGGTAAATGGTTTTTAATTATTTATTTAGGCTGTTCGCTGTTTTTGAGGGTTACATCATGATAGCCGCCCTCTATAATACTGGTTGCAGAAACGAGCGTGATTTTAGCTTTCTCCTGCAGCTCGGGAATGCTCAGACAGCCACAGTTACACATGGTATGCTTTACTTTGCTCAGAGACAGATTGACATTGTCTTTGAGGCTGCCGGCGTAAGGTACGTAGGAGTCTACGCCTTCCTCAAAGGAAAGTTTTTTGTCGCCGCCCATATCATAGCGTTGCCAGTTGCGGGCGCGGTTGGAACCTTCGCCCCAATATTCTTTCATGTATGTACCGTTTACCATGATGCGGTTGGTGGGGCTTTCGTCGAAGCGGGCAAAATAACGGCCGAGCATCATGAAGTCGGCGCCCATAGCCAGAGCCAGCGTCATATGATAGTCATGTACGATACCGCCGTCAGAGCAAATCGGAATATAGATGCCGGTTTCTTTAAAATACTCATCACGAGCCTGTGCCACTTCGATAACGGCACTGGCCTGTCCGCGGCCAATTCCTTTTTGCTCACGGGTAATGCAGATAGAGCCGCCGCCAATACCGATTTTGATGAAGTCGGCGCCTGCCTTAGCCAAATACAGGAAGCCTTCGCGGTCCACTACATTGCCGGCGCCTACTTTTACGCTGTCGCCATACTTGGAACGGATGAAATCAAGCGTTAGCTTCTGCCATTCGGAGAAGCCCTCAGAAGAATCAATACAAAGCACATCCGCACCGGCCTCGACCAAAGCGGGCACGCGCTCAGCATAGTCACGCGTATTGATGCCAGCGCCCACGATGTAACGCTTATGCTGATCCAGCATTTCATTGGGGTTTTCTTTATGAGAGGAATAATCTTTGCGGAAAACAAAGTATTTCAGGCGCTGATGCTCGTCCACAATGGGAAGGGAATTAAGCTTATGCTCCCAAAT
>CANOUM010000232.1 GCA_947570515.1 uncultured Clostridia bacterium | reverse complement strand
TGACGGATACCGTAATCAGACAAAGCCTTGGGTTTTTCGTAAATCACTACATTTTTTAATTTATATGCAATAGCCTTATCTTTTCCTGAATAGTAGGAAAAATAAAATTTCTTTGTAATGCCCGCAGCAGTTTTTGCTATCTCCCAGATTTCTTTCGGCGTCCCTTCTAATATTTCATCAATAAGCGCTTCTCCGACCACTTCCTTCTGCGGCGCTGACGCATAGAAGATGATTCGATCTACACCATCTTTCGGTCTGCTTTTTCGGAATTCGTATTGTTTTTTCCCCTCAAGTATCACCTTCGCATACTTAGGCTTAATTGATAATAACATTGCCGACATCTACTTTGCCCTCCCGCAGAATTTTCTCGAACTGGCTCCTTGTATAACGGAAATTCATGGGATGGGTTCCAGGCCAACAATCATTGCTTTTCAGCCACATCCAGTTTACATTATTCCCTGCACCAAAATACCCATAATACAATAACTCAATCAGTGTTAGAGAAGCCCAGGTATCATATTTTTCCTTCAATTCATCTTCATTATAGACAGATTTGTTACCGACCATGCGCAAAAACTGGTCATAAGAATATTGCGCACGTCCATTTACTTTTATTTTTTCGATTCGTGTTGCCACACAATAAGTAGTAATAACGGATTTATACCCCGGACGGCCACCGGTTCCGGTGTATTTTCTGTATACCAAAACAGGCTCTCCAACTTTGAAAGCCAGACTGTAAGGTTTGCCTATGTATACTTTTTTCAGCCCATTTGCCACGCTAATATCAACCCGCTCCTGCAAGGTATTAGCGAGGTCAGAAGAAGCGAACATGGTGTCGTGATATTCCATATCAATGGCAAGGCATCCAGCGTGTTGGACCTGATCGCTAAGAAAAGGGAATGATTTACAGGGATCACTGAAATCAAGATTCCTTCGATCTTTGATATATACCCGCTCACCATTCAGGTTGTTTCCGACATGGATAAAGCCGTACTTCTCCAGAAGAAGTATCAAACTGATGTGTTTATCAAAAACAGTCACATAAATTTCATTGATGCCCAAATCTCTCCATTGCCACAAAGTTAGACCAAGAGCTCCCTCACCAATCCTTTGATTCCGATAACGCTTATCAATTTTGATTGTTGTGATTTTAAGACGAGCAGTCTTCGGCAAAACGATACCGTTTGCCAAATTGATCTCCTCAGCTTCATTCGGCTTTAGGTTTACAAAAGCTCCTACACCCTGGTCATCTTCAAATATCAGCGCCCGTTTCCCATCGGCGGCTTTTGCTGCGAACCATTGCACAAAACCAGTGCTTGATGAAGTGCCAGGGTAATCGGCTTTCAAGGAATCGAAAAAGGGATCATTGAGATTGATCTCGGAAAATTGCTTGCGTTCAAATTTACCCGCCATAATCGGCCCCTCCTCAAAGTGATTTTATGAATTCAATTGCCCGCATAAGGTCTTTAGTGCTCTCAGAAACAAAAAGCTTCGCATTAATGTCTCTGGCAACTTCATCTGCGTATAGCCGTTCTTCCCGCTGAAAGTATTCAATGCTCTCTACAGCAACCTCGATTCCATCGCGCTTTCTTCGCCGGGACGCTATGATTTCTGGATTTTCGGTTAGCAACACAATAGCATCCGGTTTGAGCATAGCAAAAGTACCATAAGGAATACGTTGCACTTCGCCCGATGCATTCAGCAGGCAGAAGTGTCCATCCAAAATAAAATTCTGGCACAACGTTCTGAGCTCGTCCACGGCCCAAAGAAGGAACTGCTGATTTTCATCTATGTCAGGAATGAGCTTATTCTTTGCAAATTCTGAACGCTTTTTTGTTGCAATCAGGGCGCTGGCCGAATAGGTTTCGATGCCCACAGAATCTTTCACAAGGTTGCAAAAATATGATTTTCCTACACCATGAACACCACTCACAAAAATCATGCATCTATCTCTCCTTTGCAAAGAGCCATAACGACTTTCAGATTTATTATAACAGATTAAGATAAGAAATTCAATAGATAACAGAATTTCCTCCTGCAATCGCAGGAGGAAATCTTGCGTTTAGGGATTAGTCGTGTTATAATAAGCAGCAGAAATCTTCAAATCGGCACATTCCCAGAAAAGGGAGGTTCATTCATGGCTATCAGTTACAAAAAATTATGGAAACTGTTGATTGACAAGGATATGAAGAAAAAAGACTTGCAACAATTAGCTGGGATAAGTGCGGCATCCGTTACGAAGCTCGGAAAAAATGAAAATGTAAATACAGAAATCATTGAAAAAATCTGCACAGCCCTAAGATGCGATGTCTGTGATATTATGGAAATGGTAGAAGAACAGTGAATCAGTTTTACGGAATATGAGTTTTGAAACAAGGATAAATCTGCTGTAAGTCGGAAGACGCCGGTCTCCGTGAGAAGGGAATTAAAGACGCATGGACAATCAAATTCACAATACAATCGTAAGTTTTATATGGGGAATTGCGGATGACTGCCTGCGCGATGTGTATGTGCGTGGAAAATATCGTGATGTTATTCTGCCGATGACAGTTATCCGCCGCTTGGATGCCATGCTGGAGGACAGCAAAGAGGCTGTTCTTGATATGAAGAAGAAGCTGGATGAAGCCAGAATCGATAATCAGTGGCCGGCGCTGTGCAATGTGGCCGGGCAGGCATTCTGTAACGCTTCTCCGTTCCGCCTGCGCGATCTCACCAGCCGCGCTAAGAAGCAAACGCTAAAGGCCGATTTTGAGGCATACCTGGACGGTTTCTCCCCTAATGTGCAGGAGATTTTGGAGAAGTTCAAGTTCC
>CANOUM010000231.1 GCA_947570515.1 uncultured Clostridia bacterium | reverse complement strand
GTCTTCTTTTTGAATCACCGGTGCATAAGTCGCCTGTTCCTCCGGCTGCTTCTCCCTCGGCAGCGTCTCCCCTGCTAGAAGCCGCCGTACTACTTCCTGAATCAGCAGCGAGCCTTCTAAGGCCAGCTTCTGATACAGGCTCTGAGCCGTTTCTTCTGCTTCAATAGCAACGCTTCGGCCCAGCAGCATGTCACCGGTATCAACTCCCTGGTCCATCATCATGGCGGTAACGCCCGTTTCCTTTTCTCCATTCACAATGGCCCACTGAATCGGCGCGGCCCCCCGATAGCGCGGCAGCAAGGAGGCATGCATGTTAATACAGCCCAGCGGCGGAATAGATAAAATCTCTTCACTCAAAATCTGACCATAGGCTGTGACCAAAATTAAATCCGGTTTCAGATCCCGCAGCCTCTGCACCTCTTCTTTCCGCCTAATACGCTGCGGCTGATATACCGGGATCCCATACTGCTCAGCCAGCACCTTAACCGGAGGCGCTGTCAAAACCTGCTTGCGCCCAACCGGTTTATCCGGCTGCGTCCATACTCCAACGATTTCCACGGGCAGCTCATGCACTGCCTGCAACACCGAAGCCGCAATTTCCGGCGTCCCCATATAGACAATTCTCATCTTCTTACTCCGTTTCTCGGTTTACTCTTCACTGAGCCACCGATCAATCTTATCCACATACAGCACTCCGCTTAAATGATCAATTTCATGGCAAAATGCCTTCGCCAAACGCCCCTTTCCGGTTTTTTCAAACAGATTGCCTTCCCGGTCCATCGCTCTCACCGTAACCGTCTCCGGCCGTTTTACAATGCCTGAACGCCCCGGAATACTCAAGCATCCCTCCGGCGTCTGCTGCTCTCCCTGTTCATCAATGATCTCCGGATTGATCAGCACCAGCTTTTCCCCCGGCTCATCCGTATCGATCACTATAATCTGTTTCAAAACTCCCACCTGTACGGCGGCCAGCCCTACACCGCCCGCATCATACATCGTTTCAAACATATCGTCAATTAAAGTCTGCGTTCTCTGATCCAGCTCTTCCACCTTTCTTGAAGTCTTGCGAAGAATCGGATCATCATTGATTCTGATATTGCGAAGTGCCATCTTATTTCCCTCTCTTTATTATAATATCGTAACCGGATCAATATCCGTAAATACTGTTACTCTTTTCTCTTCCTGCATAAACCGATCGCAGCAATACTTTGTAAAAGCTCTGAGGCGCCGCTCTTCCCTGCATTTAACCAGCAGCTTCCAGCGAAAAACATTATTGATTCTTCCCAGCGAAGCTGGAGATGGTCCGAGAACCTCGATCTCCCGGCCTTTAGCATAATGCTCCATCCACATTCCCAGTCTTCTGGCTCCCTGGACGACGACCTCTTCCTTTGTGCCGGTCAGCAGCACCTCTGCCAAGTGCGTAAAGGGAGGACATTCCATGATTTTTCGCGCTGCGAGTTCTTTTTGGTAAAATCCCTCATAATCCTGTTCCTGTGCCTTTTGTATGCAGTAATGATCGGGCGAATAGGTCTGCACGAAAACCTGCCCTCTTTTCTCTGCACGTCCGGCGCGGCCGGCTACTTGTGTGATAAGCTGAAAGGTGCGTTCCGTGCTGTGATAATCGGTGCTGTACAGGGTCATATCTGCTGCCAGCACCCCCACCAACGTCACGCCCGGAAAATCAAATCCTTTTGCAATCATCTGTGTTCCAATCAGAATATCTCCTTCATGATGCAAAAACTGATCATAAACCCGGATATAGTCCTCTCGGTTTCTCATGGTTCCCATATCCATCCGCAAAATTCTGGCCTCGGGAAAAAACCTCTCCGCCTCTTCCTGAATCCGCTGCGTTCCTGCGCCAAATTGCCGTATATAAGGCGATCCGCATTCCGGACAAACGGAAGGAAGCTCTGCTTCTTTTCCGCAATGATGACAAATGAGCTTGTCCTGATCTTTATGATAGGTATAGGGCAGATAACAGCGCGGACAATTCAGCACAAAACCACATTTTCGGCAGCTAACAAAAGTAGCATAACCCTTTCGGTTTAAAAATAATATAATCTGTTCTTTTTTTTGCAGCTTTTCCCGAATCGCTTGAATGAGTGCCCGGCAAAAGACACTCATATGCCCTGCTTCCAGCTCTGCACGCATATCAATCAGCTCAATTTGTGGCAGCACAGCGGTTTGTACTGCTCGCTGCGTTAAAGTAAGCAGCGTCAGGTTTCCCTGCTGAGCCTCAAAATAGCTCTCAATCGAAGGCGTCGCTGACCCCAGCAAGAACGGACAGCTCTGCTGCTCACACAGCATCTTCGCCACCTCTCTTGCGTGATAATGCGGCGCCTGCTGTTCTGATTTATAGCTGCTCTCATGCTCTTCGTCAATAATGATAAGCCCTAATTGAGTAAATGGCGTAAACAGAGCCGAGCGCGGGCCAATCATCACCCGATAATCACCCCTTTTTGCCAGCCGCCACTGCAAAGACCGCTCCCGATCTGTCATGCGGCTATGCGTAATCCCTACAACATCTCCAAAACGCTCTGTAAAAACCCGAACCAACTGCGGCGTAAGGCTGATCTCCGGCACAAGCAGGATCGTCTGTTTTCCCAAATCCAGCACCTTTTGAATGCACTGCATATAAATTTCTGTTTTTCCGCTTCCTGTGATGCCATGCAGCAGAAACCCCTGAGCGCTCGCTTGCTCTATCGCCTGCTCCAGCTGTGTTCTAACCGCCAGCTGCTGCGCGTTGAGCGGCAGCGGCTTACTCTTTTTTAGAGAAACAAAAGCAGTCGGCGGTTTTCCCTCCGACTCTTCATACAGATCTACATATCCTTTTTGCACCAGAGAAAGCAGCGAG
>CANOUM010000230.1 GCA_947570515.1 uncultured Clostridia bacterium | reverse complement strand
TGATCTGAATCTGGAAGGGTTTGACGGAGAGCATTTGCTTGAAAAGTTTGACTCTCCTAAATGGGCGGAGCTTTCCGAGGCATGTCTTGGCTGCGGCACCTGTACATTTGTGTGCCCCACCTGCCAGTGCTATGATATTCGCGATTATGATAACGGACATGGAATTCAGCGGTATCGCTGCTGGGATTCCTGTATGTATAGTGATTTTACGATGATGGCGCATGGTACGCCGCGTAAAACACAGCTGGAAAAATTCCGTCAGCGCTTTATGCATAAACTGGTGTATTTTCCGTCGAATAATGATGGCATGTATTCCTGTGTAGGCTGTGGCCGCTGCTTGGCAAAGTGTCCTATTTCCATGAATATTGTAAAAGTAATTAAGGCATTAGGAGGAGAGAGTCATGAGTGATAAGTTTGAGACCTTGATTCCTACGATTGGTGTAGTTACCGATGTGAGAATTGATACGCCGGATGTGAAGACATTTCGTGTGAATACACTGGATGGCGGTATTCCTTTTGATCATAAGCCCGGACAGTGTGCTATGCTTTCAATTCCCGGGGTGGGAGAAGCGATGTTTTCCATTACCTCTTCTCCGACCAATACCGAGTATAAAGAGTTCAGTATCAAAAAATGTGGTTGTTTGACAGACTGGCTTCATCAGATGGAGGTGGGGCAGCAGATTACCATTCGAGGACCTTACGGAAATCCGTTTCCGGTAGATACTGAGTTTGCCGGGAAAGATCTGCTGTTTATTGCCGGAGGTATCGGTCTTGCGCCGCTGCGTTCGGTGATCAATTACTGCCGCCATTATCGGGACCGGTATGGCAAGATTGATATTGTATACGGTTCTCGTTCAAAAGATGATTTGGTAGATTATCAGGAAATCATCAATGAATGGTGTCAGGAAGAGGGAATCAACGTACATCTGACCATAGACAGAGAGCAGGAAGGATGGGACGGTCACGTAGGCTTTGTACCCAACTATGTTAAAGAGCTTGGTTTTGACACCAATAAAACGGCCATCATCTGCGGGCCTCCCATTATGATTAAGTTTACACTGGCAGGGCTTATGGAGCTGGGTTTTGAAAAAACACAGGTATATACAACCATGGAGCTTAGAATGAAATGCGGTATCGGTAAATGCGGACGCTGCAATATCGGCGATAAATATGTCTGCAAAGATGGTCCTGTATTTCGCTGCGATCAGTTAGATGAACTTCCTAACGAATATTGATATGGAGGAAAAGAAAAGAATGGAAGAAATGGTAAATGTATTTTTATTCGGTAAAAAGTATTCCGTGCCTGCCAATCTGACAATTATGGGAGCGATGGAGTATGCCGGTTATCAGCTGGTACGCGGCTGCGGCTGCCGTAACGGATTCTGCGGTGCATGTGCCACAATTTACCGCATCAAGGATGATCGTGATCTTCATGCTTGTTTGGCCTGCCAAACAAAGGTGGAGAACAATATGTATGTAGCAACGCTGCCTTATTTCCCTCTGGTAAAGGAAGTGTATGATATTCAGAAGGTAACGCCCAATGAGCAGATTATGATGCAGCTTTATCCGGAAATTTACAGCTGTATTGGATGCAACGCCTGCACCAAGAGCTGCACGCAGAGCCTTAATGTTATGCAGTATATCGCGTACGCACAGCGGGGTGAATTTGAAAAATGTGCAGAGGAATCCTTTGACTGTATCATGTGCGGCGTTTGTTCTTCTCGTTGCCCGGCTAAAATTTCTCATCCGCAGGTTGCCATTTTGGCTAGACGCCTGACTGGTAAGTATTTGATGCCGGAAGCAGCCCATCTGACCAACCGTGTAAAGGAAATCGAAAACGGTGATTTTAATCAGATGCTGGAAGATTTGATGCAGAAGCCGATCGAAGAGATCAAAGAGCTATATAATACCAGAGAGATTGAACAATAAGGAGGGAAAGCCGTGTATACATCAGATACCATGCTGGAATCTATTAAAAAGGTTGAAGCAACTCGTCCCAGCCGTCTTGGCGTATTGCCGGAGCGTATGACGGCCGATGAAAAGGAAGCACTGCTGAGCCAGTATCATCCGGATTATAAAGAAGATGGATTTTCTGTTTTGCAGGTAGGTCCGAATAAAGGAGAAAAGGTACCGTCTGAGCTGGCTGCCTTGCTGCAGGCTAACAGCCGTGTAAAGGATTTAGATGTTGATCTTAGCAAGCCGGATTATGACGTAGACGTTTTAATTATTGGCGGCGGCGGAGCCGGTGCTTCTGCTGCAATTGAAGCCAATGAGAATGGTGCCAATGTGATGATCGTTACCAAACTGCGTATTGGAGATGCCAATACGATGATGGCAGAGGGCGGTATTCAGGCTGCAGATAAAGAAAATGATTCTCCTGCTATTCACTATTTGGATGCACTGGGCGGCGGACATTATGCCAATAAGCCTGAGCTTTTGAAGAAGCTGGTTACAGAAGGTCCGGGAGCTGTTAAATGGCTCAATGAGCTGGGTGTGATGTTTGATAAGGCGCCCGACGGAACGATGATCACAACACATGGCGGCGGAACATCCCGTAAAAGAATGCATGCGGCAAAGGATTATTCCGGAGCAGAGATCATGCGAACGCTGCGTGATGAGGTGCTCAACCGAGGAATCCCGGTCGTTGATTTTACGGCAGCAATTGAACTGCTTAAGGATAAAGAAGGAAAGGCCGCCGGCGCGGTGCTGCTCAATATGGAGACAGGAGATATTCTGGTTGCAAAAGCAAAGACGGTCGTCATTGCTACCGGAGGAGCAGGACGTCTTCATTATCAGGGCTTCCCCACCTCCAATCACTATGGAGCAACCGCCGACGGACTGATTTTGGGTTATCGCGCCGGAGCTAAGCTGCTGTATGCAGATACACTGCAG
>CANOUM010000229.1 GCA_947570515.1 uncultured Clostridia bacterium | reverse complement strand
GAGATCCAGCCCAAAATCCGCTCTCTCATTCAGGGCGGTCACACTCCCAGCTATATGAACATTACGCTAGCCATCCCTCCTGCCCGCGTCCCTGATATTGCCCGCGATTTCATCGAAGCCTTTCTGCTCAACATTCGCTTTGATACGGCCAATCACCCAGAGCTGGCCGCCGCGTCTGACAGCGCCAAATCCAGCGGCACATTGATGCTTGTTACCGGTCTGGCCGCCAAGTCCTTCACTATGGACAAAACCCCGGAACGCCTCTGGGACGAAAAAATTCCTGCCTATTTTAAAGCACACAACGTCATGCTATTATAAAAATTTATTCAAATATACATCCGCGCAGTACGCGCAGAACGGAGGATCATATGTCTTTAGAAGAAAAAGGAACTCTTTCCATCAACAGTGAAAATTTATTTCCCATTATCAAAAAATGGCTGTATTCTGATCAGGATATCTTTATTCGCGAACTCGTTTCCAACGCTGTCGACGCCATTCAGAAGCTTAAGCATCTGGTATCCCTTGGTGAAGCCAGCACTGGCGACGCTGCCTATGAAGTCCATATTCAGCTTGATCCTGAGCAGAAAACCATCACCATCTCCGATAACGGAATCGGTATGACCGCGGACGAAGTCAAAAAGTACATTAACCAGATCGCGTTTTCCGGCGCAGCCGAATTTATGGAAAAATATAAAGACAGCTCCGAAGATCCCATCATCGGCCATTTTGGCCTGGGCTTCTACTCTGCCTTTATGGTCTCCTCTCTGGTCGAGATTCAGACTCTCTCCTATCAGGAGGGCGCCGAAGCCGTATGCTGGACCTGTGACGGCGGCTCCACCTTTGAAATGACACCCGGACACCGCACTGCCCATGGTACCGATATTATCCTGCATGTTAATGAAGATGGTGAAAAATATCTCCAAAAATACGAGATGCAGACGATTGCCGACAAATATTGCTCCTTCATGGCCATCCCTGTATATCTAAGTTCCGCAGAGGATTCCGGCAAAGCCGAAAACCAAGGCGAAGATTCTTCTTCTGCCGAAGCCGGCCAGGAAGCGCCGAAGCCTATCAACGATACGGCTCCGCTCTGGCTCAAAAATCCCAAAGACTGTACCGATGATGAATATAAAGATTTTTACCGCAAAGTATTTATGGACTTTAAGGAGCCCCTGTTCTGGATCCATCTGAACATGGATTATCCTTTTAATTTAAAAGGAATTTTATACTTTCCCAAACTTGGCAACGAATTTGAATCCGCTGAAGGTCAGGTAAAACTATACTGCAATCAGGTTTTTGTTGCTGACAATGTTAAAGAGATCATTCCTGAATTTCTGCTCCTGCTAAAGGGCGCGATTGACTGTCCGGATATTCCGCTGAATGTTTCTCGAAGCTTTCTGCAGAATGACGGGTATGTGCGCAAAATCTCCGAGTACATCACCAAAAAAGTCGCTGATAAGCTATGTCAGCTCTATACAAAAGATCGTGAAAATTATGAAAAATACTGGTCCGATATTCATCCCTTCATCAAATACGGCTGTCTGCGCAACGAAAAGTTCTATGACCGTGTAAAAGACAGCATCATCTACCGTTCGATTAACGAAAACAAATATATAACGCTGCCCGAATATCTGGAAGCCGCCAAAGAAAAACATGAAAATAAGGTTTTCTATACCACGGATTCCCGCCAGCAGGCCCAGTATCTGCAGCTTCTAAAGGCGCAGGAAATGGATGCGGTTGAGCTGGGTACAGCCATTGATTCTCCCTTTATTTCTCTATTGGAATCTAAAAATCAAGATCTGCATTTTCTTCGTGTAGATGCTGACCTAAACGAAATTTTAAAGGATAAAGATACGACTGTCGCTGAAAAGGATCAGGAGGCTGCTGAAAAGCTGTTTCGCAAGCTTCTTGGCTCTGAACAGCTGAAGGTTCGCCTTGAAAGTCTCCGTGACGAAAACGTATCTGCCATCATTGAAATGACAGAAGAAGCACGGCGTATGCAGGAAATGATGAAAATGTACGGCGCCATGGGACTGGGCGCTATGCCGGCAGAGGCTGATGAGACGCTTGTCCTTAATCTTCATAACGCTCTGGTGGCCTATATTTTAGATCATCCCAAAGAAGAAAAAGCGGCTGCTTTGGCTCATCAGATCTATGATCTGGCTCGGTTAAGCCACGCGCCTTTATCTGCAGATGCCCTCACCGCCTTTTTGACCCGTTCCCAAGAGCTTTTGCAGGATCTTATCTAAACTCAGGAGGTTTTTATGAAGAAAAAATCCAAGCTCGCCCTCGCCCCTCTCGCACTGGGCTCTGCGGCGACTTTTATCGGCGGACTCTTTTTCTACCGCAATTTCATTCGGCGCGCCGAGCCTTCTGCTCTGCGTCCTGAACTGCAAACCTTTGCCAATCAGCTCTCTTCTCAGTATACTGAAGAAATCTGGGGCTTTACTTCCTTTGACGGACTCCAGCTAAAAGCCCATTTCTTTACCGGCCAGCCGGAAAGCCATCGCTATGCGCTGCTCGTTCACGGATATCATGATACGGCTTATCGTGTGGCAGCTCATGCGCTTCATTTTCTTGAAAAAGGATATCATGTTCTCATGCCCGATCTGCGCGGTCATGGTCTGAGCGAAGGCTCCTACGTAGGATTTGGCTATCATGATCATTATGATATTTTAGGCTATATTGATCTGATTCGTGAACACGACCCTGAGGCACAGATTGTACTGATGGGAATTTCAATGGGAGCTGCTACCGTTATGCTGACCTCCGGCGAATTTTTACCGGACAATGTCAAGTGTATCATCGAGGACTGCGGTTATTCTTCTGCTTGGGAGCAGTGCCGTCATAATATGCGCACCATATACCATCTGCCTGCTTTCCCTGTGCTCACGCTGACGAATTTAATCCTCAAATGCAA
>CANOUM010000228.1 GCA_947570515.1 uncultured Clostridia bacterium | reverse complement strand
AATCATTTTGTAAAGGCGCTTTGCCGTGCGCATCCCGAAATTCGCACGGTTATTCATAATATCAATGGCAGGAACACCAGCATGATTTTGGGAGCGCAGCAAAGGACGGTTATGGGCCCCGGGTATATCACAGATCAGCTGATGGGACATACGTTTCGCATTTCGGCTGCATCGTTTTATCAGGTTAATCCGCCGCAAACAGAGCGTTTGTATGAGGCAGCGCTGCAGATGCTGCAGCTGAGCGGCCGGGAGAGCGTGCTGGATGCGTATTGCGGCACCGGTACGATCGGCATTTTGGCCGCGCAAAAGGCGGGTAATGTGGTCGGCGTAGAACTGAATCGTCAGGCTGTGCAGGATGCGATAGTGAATGCTAAGCTGAATCAGGTGACGAATATTCGGTTTGTTTGTGAGGATGCCGGCCGCTTTTTGCAGAAAGCAGCGGCGCAGCAAACGGTGCCGGAAATTGTGATTATGGATCCGCCGCGGGGCGGAAGCGATGAGGCCTTTCTCTCGGCACTGGCGGCTGCGGGGCCGGAGAGGGTTGTCTATATTTCATGTAATCCGGAGACGCAGGCGCGGGATACGGCGTATTTGATTCAGCGGGGGTATGCGATTGAGCGGATTCAGCCGGTGGATTTGTTTCCGATGACGGAGCATGTGGAGACGGTCTGTTTGATGTCTAGGAAAGAGAAATAAGCGCTGAAAAGTGGCGTATTTACGGTTTTTTTTGAGATTTAGCAATAGCTCATGAAAGTCCGTATTTCTTATATGAAAACATATCTACTGTGAAAACGGTCAAAGGGTTTAGGCTGTGGATTAGATGTCATATGTTGTGGCACTAGGATAGATGTTATCTAGGGTGCAAACACAATTTGAGTGAGTGATTTAGATGTCATCTAATCCGGCTACTCAACTCTCGAAGGGGTAGCAGGCAGTGGATTAGATGTTTGGGAAGGAGGAATTTGCATGGGCCAGATATTTGATTTTAGTGAAATTGAAAAAAGTGAAAAAGCAATTAAAAAAACATGGTCTGAATTTCGTGATGCTTTAGCAAAAGGTTTGTTTTCTTTTGATGATGTAGATACAGCAAAAACCTATACTTTCTTAAAGGTTTATGATGATTTGTTTCATCAGCACTCAGGGATTGAACATAAAACGATAAAGATAAGGGATTTGGATAGCTTGCTAATTGGTAGAGGTACTATCCTAAGTGAAAAAGAAGTTCCAGATTACGAGCGATTCATCCCTAAAAAAGAATTCATAAAAAAAGATAACCGATTCAGTCCTCCGGGAGTTGAATGGCTTTATTTGGCTCTTGGAAATGAAGCAGATATTCATGAATGTTCCCAAGCAGAATGTAGAGCGAAAGGAAATGATAGATTTGGATTTTGTCATTTTTCTTTTGATGACAGTTCATTGGATTTGAAACTAGTTGATTTGACGATTGCTGATGATATTACATACGGAGAATTGAATTCTCGCTTAGAGGAATATGGACAAAAACAAGTAAAAAAGGGTATAAAAGCTGCAAAGGCACTAGGTTTTATTCCAAAGCATAATGTAAATGTAGATGAATTTAAAAAGCTTTTTACGGAATGGGGAGTTTATACACATACCAAGTTACTTTCAGAACAAATTTTTGAGCCTTTAAGTGATACTGATGAAAAAGCGCTAATGTACGCTCCGTTTCAGATAATGGCTCAATATTATATTTCTTTAGGATATTCTGGAATTATATACGGAAGCACTGTGTCTAATGCAGGAAGGAACCTTGTGTTATTTGATAAGAGTGCGGCACATCCGATAGGTGTAATCGAGGATTATGTTCTGAAATAATTCACAAAATTTACAATGCCTATTATAGAAACGACAGGAGGTTATTATGTATGGAATACATAGGAATTGGTATAGGCGCGGTTGCGATTATAATTATTGCAGCTGTGTTCTATACAAAGTTTAAACAAAAGAAAAATGAACCATCAGAACTTGTTCCTATAATGGCAGAAGACTCTATCAAACAGGAATTGGTGAAAACAGATAGTTCAAATGAATTAATTATTCAGATGGAGATGCTTCCGGCTGAGGCTACTGAAGATGAAACTAAACTGGTAGAAATCACTGATAGCAAAGTACTGGCTCATGTTAATAATCTTGTGCCGGGATTAGTACAGGCTGGGAATGCTGCGAATAATGCTGCTCAAGCTGTAAAAAATAGTGGAGAAGTTTTATATCGTGCGATTATTCCAGCTGGCGCAAAACTTACAGATTCGAAAGCAATGGAAGGTGCAGTTAGAGGTTTTTATCGAGGAGCAGATAGAATCCAAGGTCATGCAAACCTAGTTGCTGTGGAGGCACAAAAAGGAACTGCAGTAGTTGCGAATACAGCGGCGGCAGCAATGGGTGTTGCATCAATGGTTGTTGGTCAATATTACATGACTCAGATAAATGCAGAACTTGGTGAAATCAGTGATGGCATTTCTCAGATACAGTACTTTCAGGATAATGAGTATCGTAGTAGAGTTTTTTCGCTCGTGGCTCACGTAAAGAAAATTGTTGATTTCCAGACTGAAATCTTAGAAAATGATGAATTACGACTTTCAAAGATAGCACAGCTTGATAGTTTGGAAGAAGAATGTACGCAGCTTCTTGGACAGGCCAATCTAACGCTTGCAGGTTTCGCAAAGAAAACAGGTCTTGATTATGAGGCTTATGAGAAGGCATTAGGTAATGCGCAGAACTGGTTTATGTATCAGAAATCATTATTAGATGTGCTTTATAAGATATCAGATTTGCGCTATACATTACATTTAGGAGCGGTATCAAGAGAACAGTGTGCTGCATTATTGCCAACATATACAAAACAGGTAAGCGATACGCAAGAACGCCTTACTGCATGGCATGATGGAACTACACAACGATTGGGT
>CANOUM010000227.1 GCA_947570515.1 uncultured Clostridia bacterium | reverse complement strand
AGACCGCCTTTCTGTTCAGGTACATCCCAATGATGAGGAAGCCAAACGCTTAGAAGGACCTGAAGAAAATGGCAAGACAGAAATGTGGTATGTCATTGATGCTAAACCAGGAGCGCAGCTGATCTATGGGGTAAATAGAGAAGTGACGCCGCAGGAGTTTGCGAATGCGATTGAAACGCAGACACTGGATCAGATAGTGAACTCAGTGCCGGTACATAAAGGAGATACTTTTTTCATTCCGGCCGGGACGCTGCATGCGATTGGAGCTGGGATTTTGATTGCAGAAATTCAGCAAAACAGTGATACAACATACCGGGTATATGATTATGGCCGGGCTGGACTGGATGGAAAACCACGGATGCTTCATACCGAAAAGGCAAAACAGGTTACCTGTTTAACACCTCGATATGAGCAGGTGAACATTGATGAAGGGATCTGCTGTCCTTATTTTCAGACATATCGACGTAAGCTGAAGGGAGTGCAGAAAATCACTGTCAGTGAGGAGCATTTTCAGATTTTGATGATGCTGGAGGGAAGCGCTGTATTAGAAGGGTGTCCGTTTAAAAAAGGAGACACCGTTCTTTTGCCGGCAGCAGCAGGGACAGTAGCGCTGGAAGGAAATGCGGTTTATCTGCAGATTTTATAAAATGCTATAGAAACGAGGAAATATCATGCGAATTGGAATTGATCTTGGCGGAACTAATATTGCCGCAGCTTTGTTGGATGAGCATATGAAGATTCTCTGCCGGATGAATTTACCGACGAGAAGCGAGAGACCCTATCAAGAAGTGATTCGGGATATGGGCAGTCTTGTGCACGGTTTGATGCGAATGGGCAATGTAACGCCCGATATGATTCGCTGTGTCGGAATCGGGAGTCCCGGTACACCGGAAAAAGAGAGCGGTAATATTCTTTTTTCGAACAATTTGAACTGGCACAATGTTCCGCTTTTGAAAGAACTCGCTCAATATGTTCCGATTCCTATGAAGGTAGATAATGATGCCAATTGTGCAGCGCTGGGGGAATATCTGGCAGGCGCTGCTAAAGGATGTACCTCTGCTGTTATGGTCACACTGGGAACAGGGGTTGGCGGCGGAATTATCTTAAATGGAGTCATATATGATGGTGTCAATCATGCGGGAGCTGAAATCGGACATACCGTTCTTTGCAGCGGCGGAGAACTGTGTACATGCGGACGCAGAGGATGTTATGAAGCGTATGCTTCAGCTACGGCGCTGATTCGCATGGGGCGGCAGGCGGCGCAGCAGCATCCAGAAAGTTTATTGGCTACGGAAAAAGAAAGTCTAAACGGCTTGCGGATATTTGAAGCAGCAGAGCAGGGAGATACGGTAGCTCAGCAGGTCGTCGAGGAGTATTTGTTCTATGTTGCCGAGGGAATTACGAACGTAATCAACGTATTTCAGCCCGATGTGATTGTGATCGGCGGAGGAATCTGCGGACAGGGAGAGAAGATCTTAACGCCGATCCGCAAGCAGGTAGAGGCCTCTGTTTTCTGTAAACAGGTATCAGTACCCAAGATTGTGACAGCAACGCTGGGAAATGATGCTGGGATCATTGGTGCTGCATTCTTGTAATCATAGATAAAATATGATATACTAAATCAGTATGAGTTCTCCAGACGATCGCACAGACAAGAGCCGAAAGGCTGTTTGTGAGGAAAGTCCGAGCTCCTTAGGGCAGGATGCTGGATAACGTCCAGTGGAGGTGACTCCCAGGAAAGTGCAACAGAAATATACCGCCGCAGCATGACTGCGGTAAGGGTGCAATGGTGAGGTAAGAGCTTACCGCCTCTCTGGTGACAGAGAGGGCATATGTAAACCCCATCCGGAGCAAGACCGAACAGAGAGCGATACGGCGGCCCGTCGTGCTTTCGGGTAGGTCGCGTGAGGCGTTTGGTAACAAACGTCCAAGAAAGATGATCGTCCACGACAGAACTCGGCTTATAGGAGGACTCATATGAAAAGACCAGAATATCAGGTTTTATTGTTGGATTTAGATGGCACCTTATATGATTTTCATAAGGCTGAAAAAAAGGCCATCATCGATTTAGTATCAGAATGGGGATTATCCTGTTCAGACGAAGCGGTGGAGGCGTATCATCGGTTCAATGATGCGTGCTGGAAGGCTTTGGAAAGAGGAGAAATTACAAAATCTCAGCTGCAAAGCAAACGATTTGAAGATTTTTTATCGTATTTGAATTTTGCATATGATCCGGTTGTGGCAGGGCAGGAATATGCTGAAAAGCTCTCTCATAACGGTTTTTTGTTGCCGGGAGCACAGGAACTGATACAGGCGCTGGCGCAGCGATATACGTTGTATGCTGTTACAAATGGAATTCAGAAAGTGCAGGTAGGCCGAATGGCCGCTTCCGGCATAGGTCAATATTTTGAGAAAATGTTCGTCTCAGAGGAGGTAGGGGCTGCTAAGCCACATCTTGCATATTTTGAGTATGTGTTTGAACATATTTCCAATGTAAAAAAAGAAGAGCTTCTTTTAATTGGCGATTCAATCAGCAGTGATATGCAGGGAGGAATGAATGCAGGGATTGATACACTATGGTATAATCCGTCTCACGAAGCCCTTCCGAGCTTTCTGCAGGTAACGTATGAATTCGATAGTTTACATCAGATCCAGCAATTTTTAATATGAAAATGGGATTTATGAAATGATTTATATAAAAAATGCGAAAATATGAAAAAACGGCACTTGAAATCAAGTGTCTTTTTCTATATTGAAAAACATTTAAGGAGGATTAGAAAAAATGAATAAATATATAAATTTAACATTAGAGAATATTGACAAGGAACATATATGCTGTGCCATAGGAGATAAGAAACATCAAAATGGTGTTAATAGTAAAAAGGAATGGATAAAAGGTAAATTAAAAGATGGGCATATTTTTAGAAAATTAGATGCCAGAGGAAAAATCTTTATTGAATATGAGCCAATAGAAA
>CANOUM010000226.1 GCA_947570515.1 uncultured Clostridia bacterium | reverse complement strand
AAGCCGGATGTGATTGCCATGGTGGATAATTGCTATGGAGAATTTGTACAGGAAATAGAGCCGGCCGATGTGGGAGCTGATGTTACGGTAGGTTCGCTGATCAAAAATGCCGGGGGCGGTCTCGCCCCGATTGGCGGATACATTGTAGGCCGCAAGGACTTGGTGGAGCTGTGTGCTATCCGTCTGACGGCGCCGGGACTTGGAAAAGAAGCCGGTGCTACATTAGGAGTAACACGCCAGCTGTATCAAGGGCTCTTCTTTGCACCAACGGTAACGGCTGCAGCCGTTAAAACAGCTGTATATGCCGCAGCTATCTTTAAGGCGCTGGGTTTTGGGGTATTGCCTGAACCTGACGAGGAGAGATGCGATATTGTGGAAGCAGTTACACTGGGCTCAGAGCAGGGAATCCTGAGTTTTTGCCGAGGTGTACAATTTGCTGCCCCGGTCGATTCTTTTGTAACGCCGGAGCCGTGGGATATGCCGGGATATGGCTGCCCGATCATCATGGCGGCGGGGGCCTTTGTTTCCGGCGCGTCCATCGAGCTTTCTGCTGATGCGCCTATCAAACCGCCGTACACTGTGTTTTTCCAGGGCGGACTGACATGGAGCCATGGAAAATTTGGTGTAATGAAAGCTTTACAGGAAATGATTAACGATGGAGTTATCCATTTGCCGTCTGTATATTAAATAAGGCGCCGCTGCAAGCTTGTGAAAAGCGTTAGTTTGCAGCGGCCATTTTACATAAGGAGGAGCTATGGTTTCTTTTCCCAATCAATATGAAAAAACAATGAAAGAGCTTCTGGGAAGCGAAGAGTATGCCGCCTATGTGCAGACCTTTGAAAGAAGCTATTGGCAGGGGCTCAGAGTAAATACAGCAAAGCTGAGTCCGCAGGAATTTCAGATGCGTCTGCAGCGAGAAGGAGATAAAACGCCTTTGAGGCAGGTGCCCTGGTGTGAGAGCGGATTTTACTTGGCGGGAGAAACCAAGGACTTTTCCAAGCATCCGGATTATTTTGCGGGGCTCTATTATTTGCAGGAGCCCAGCGCCATGGCGCCTGCTTCTATATTACCGATCGATCAGGGAGACTGGGTGCTGGATCTGTGTGCAGCGCCGGGCGGAAAAAGCACATGTCTTTCGGCCAAACTCGCATCGAGCGGAGTGCTTATTTCCAACGATATCAGCCCATCAAGGGCAAAGGCGCTTTTGAAAAACCTGGAACTGCAGGGAGCCACACAGGCCGCCGTCATTTCAGAATCCCCCTATAAACTTACCAAACGTTTTGAAGAAAAATTCAATAAAATTTTAGTGGATGCACCCTGCTCCGGAGAAGGAATGTTTCACAAAGAGCCGGTTATCATGAAAAATTGGGAGCAGTATGGCAATGAATATTATGCTAAGCTCCAGAGGGAAATTTTGCATGAAGCGGTAAAAATGCTGGCGCCCGGAGGGATGCTTTTGTATTCAACTTGTACATTTGCTCCATTAGAGGATGAGCAGATGATCGAGCAGCTCTTGGAGACGCATCCGGAGCTCAGTCTCTTGCCTATTCATAAAACAGGCGGCATGGAGGATGGCCGGCCTGAGTGGAGCCGCACAGGTCGCGCTGATCTGCGGCTGACGGCGCGTTTTTGGCCGCATAAAGCAGACGGTCAGGGACATTTTGCAGCTTTGCTGCAGAAAAAAGGAGAAAAAACAGTATCGCAGCTGCCGGATCTGGATGGGCGAGGCGCCTACAACAGCAAGGATATGCAGTGGTGGCAGGCGTGGTGTGATGAAAACCTAACCTGCGGAGCAGGAATTTGGCGAAGTGTTTTGCCGGAGGGCGGATATTTTCAGAAACTGGGGGAAAAGCTGTATTATAGCCCGCTTCCGCAAGGGGCGCTCGCAGGACTTAGGGTGCTGCGAAATGGGATTCTGCTTGGAGAGCTGAAGAAGGATCGCTTTGAGCCGGGGCAAGCGTTTGCGCTTACGCTTAAGAAAGGAAGCTGTAAGCGGGAGATGGAGCTGAGCCGTGAGGAAGCGCTGCGCTATCTGAAGGGCGAGACGCTTACAGGTGAGTATGAGGATGGCTGGACATTGCTGCTGACAGGAGGATTCCCGCTGGGCTGGGGTAAGGCTGTTAAGGGGATTTTGAAGAATAAGTATCTGAAAGGATGGAAGCTTAGTTGAAGCGATATGATGTGATCATAGTAGGCGGCGGCCCGGCGGCCAGTATTTTAGCATGGAAGCTGCCGAGAGATCTTAAGGTGCTGATTGTGGAAAGAAGGTTTCTGCTTAGCAGAGAGCGGCTGTATGAGCGCGAGAAAAGCTGTGGGGGCATGCTGGACGAGACGGCGCAGAAGGCGCTGGCTCAGCTGGGAATTCCGCTGCCTAAGCAGGTGCTGGCAGGGCCTCAGGTGTTTGCGATTCGCGCAATTGATTTTGATACACAGATGGAGCGGTATTATCAGAAGCGATATGTCAATATTGACCGTGCACAGCTAGATGCTTATTTGCTGCAGCTGGCGGCGCAGCGCAGGAATGTAACGGTCTGGCAGGGAGCGCAAGCGTTTGATATACAAGAAGAAAAGGATGGCGTTATCGTTTGTGTAAGACAGGAAAACGGCGATAAGCTGGAAGTGAAAGGAGCATATCTGGTGGGGGCTGATGGCGGCGGCTCGATGGTGCGGCAATATCTATTAAAAAAGAAGCCCAGAAAACATGAGCCAAGGAGATATGCCAGTATTCAGGAGTGGCATCCAATGCCGGAGACGCTTCCTTATTATGTATCTGTTTTTGATGAAAGAGTGACGGATTTTTATTCGTGGATTATCCCAGAGGGAAAGCAAATGATTATCGGAAGTGCTATTCCGGAAGGGGAACATGTAAGAAAGCGGTTTGAACAATTTAAAGAAGATTTAACAAAAAAAGGGTTTGATGTAAGCCATCCGGATAAAGTACGCGGCGCCATTATTCTGAGGCCAAGACCGTGGGGCAGTGTCTGGAGCGGCTGCAGACGGATTTATCCACCTGATCAACTCGGGAGCGACTGCCCTT
>CANOUM010000225.1 GCA_947570515.1 uncultured Clostridia bacterium | reverse complement strand
CCCAAATAAGATGGAAAAGAATCCGTTTGCAATCTATCACCTCCTAAGGTATAATAAAGGCGGTAAGACAGTTTCGGCTATTCAAATTCATGAACCGCCTTGTCTTATGATAAACTTTATCTGGATTAAAGGAGGCACTATTTTGCGGGTCACATTACCGGATTCCTTATTATTATCTGTTCAGAAACCTGCTCGTTATATTGGCGGAGAAGTCAATACCATTCATAAAGATCTTACTCAAATTGATACACATTTTTGTTTTTGCTTTCCCGACGTATATGATGTAGGAATGTGTCATTTAGGACTACAGGTGCTTTACCATGAGCTGAATCGCTATGACGGTGTATATTGCGAGCGCTGTTTTGCACCTTGGCCCGATATGGAAAAGGCAATGAGAGCGCAGCAGATTCCGTTATATTCCTTAGAGACCTATACACCGCTAAAGGAATTTGATTTTGTTGGGTTTACACTTCAGTATGAAATGTCCTATACCAATATCTTAAATATGTTAGATCTGGCTGGTATTCCTCTTTATAGTAAAGATAGGAGAGATGAAGATCCACTTGTCATTGCAGGAGGCCCTAATGCCTATAATCCGGAACCTTTAGCTGATTTTATTGATTTATATTATATGGGAGAAGGGGAGGTTGAATACGAACATCTTTTTAATGCCTATTCTGCACATAAAAAGAATGGCGGCAGCCGAAGAGAATTTTTAAAAACAGCTGCACAAATCCCGGGAATGTATGTACCGGCATTTTATGATGTAATTTATGAAGAACATCCTGCTGAAGGATGTGATCATATGGCTAGAATTGCATCTATTTGCCCCAATTGTTCGGAAGCACCGGAAAAGGTGACCAAGGTCTTGGTATCTTCGATGGACGAGCTGTCCTATCCAACCAAACCGATCATTCCCTATCTTCAGATTGTACATGATCGTGCCGTTATGGAGATTTTCAGAGGATGTATTCATGGCTGTCGTTTTTGTCAGGCCGGTATGATCTATCGTCCGGTACGTTTGCGAAGCCGTGAGAAAATCCTCGAATGGGCTGATGAAACGTTAAAAGCTACGGGATATGATGAAATCTCGCTGACTTCGCTAAGCTCTAATGATTATCCGGGGCTATATGATCTGTTAAGAGAAATTCATGAACGGTATCCTCATTTGAATGTTTCGCTTCCCTCCTTACGTGTAGATGCTTTTTCGCTAAAATTGATGGAAGAATTGGCACAAGGCAAAAAAAGCGGTCTGACTTTTGCGGCGGAAGCCGGTACACAAAGATTGCGGGACGTAATCAACAAAGGGATTACGGAAGAAGAAATTTTAACTGGTGTTAAACTGGCTTTTGAAGGAAAATGGGACCGTGTTAAACTTTATTTTATGCTGGGCCTTCCTACCGAAACAGAAGAGGACATCCAGGGAATTGCTACGTTAGCCGGCAAAATTGTCTCAGAGTGGCATGCCATTCCCAAGGAAAACCGCTCGCGTGATCTGCGTGTAACCGTGAGTACTTCCTTTTTTGTCCCCAAACCGTTCACTCCATTTCAGTGGTGCGCACAAACAGACTATGAATCTTATATGAATAAACAGCACTTTTTAAACGGCCAAATCTATAATAAAAAGATTCAGTATAACTGCCATGACGCTTTCTTAAGTACTCTAGAAGGATTGCTGGCACGCGGTGACCGCAGAATCGGTTCATTGATTTATCATGCTTGGAAAAACGGCTGCAAATTTGATAGCTGGTCTGATTTATTTGATGAAACAGCCTGGCGATCTGCCATTGAAGAAAGCGGAGTAGAGCTGGCATATTATTGTTACCGCGAGCGGAAAGAAGACGAAGTGTTTCCTTGGGACCACATTGATGTGGGCGTGAATAAAAAATTCCTATACCAAGAATATCAGAACGGGTTAAAGGGAATCGTAACGCCCAATTGCCGTGAAAAATGTGCTGGCTGCGGAATACGAAAAATTTCTGATACGGGTGTATGTTATGAGGAGAGTAACCAATGAAGAAACAACTTGTATTTTATAAAGGCGGATTATTAAAATTTGTTGGTCATTTGGACCTGATGCGTACGCTACAGCGCGCTTTGCGCCGCGCCAATGTTCCGCTCGCTTATTCGCAAGGGTTTAATCCACACCCGCTGATGAGCTTTGCCAGTCCCCTTGCTCTCGGCTGTGTCGGAGAAAAAGAAGTCATGGAGTTAAAACTTGAGAGAGAAATGAATGATGAAGAACTGCTAAGAGCGCTCAATCAGGAGCTTCCGGAAGGACTTAAAATTCTTTCCTGTCATACGATAGAAGAGCAGGGGCCCTCTGCGATGGCCAAAGTGCAGGCCGCCCTATATCGAATTCAATTTCAGGCATCAGAGGATTGGCCCGCCATAATCGAGGAATGGATCAGACAAGAACGCATTTTAGTGACAAAAATGGGAAAACTTCATGGGCGAAAGCAGCAGGTAGAAGTCGATATAAAGCCATGGATCTATGACTGGCAAATGGAGGATCCTAAAACACTTCTTTTATTGTGCGCCTGCGGAAGTGAGAAAAATTTGAAGCCAGAGTTATTGGTTCAAGAGCTTTATCGACATATACAAAAAGAAAGTTATCAGTACACAGAGCAAATTACCAGATTAGAGCTGTTTGAAAAGTCTAAATTTGGTTTCCACAGTTTATCCAATCCCGGTGAGGTATAAATTCTATGTATCAGATCATGATTTCAAAGCTTCCGGAAAAGATACAAGTTGGGGTTCTGCTTGAAGATCAATTGACTTCTTATCATGAGTATATAAAGGCAGACGAAGAAATCTTAGGCGACATTCGCTTAGCGCAAATTGAAGAAGTAGTTCCGGGGATGAACGCCGTTTTTCTCAATATCGGAGAAAAACGGTCAGCTTTTATGCCCATAGATCAAATGTCCTCCAAAGTCTATAAACCCGGACAAGAATGTATTGTTCAGCTGCAAAAGGCAGCAGTCGGAGAGAAGGGGATGGTAGTGACAGATCAGATCAGTCTGACAGGGCGATATATTGTGCTTACCCCTGACAATCCT
>CANOUM010000224.1 GCA_947570515.1 uncultured Clostridia bacterium | reverse complement strand
AAAGGAATTATTTCAAGACTTCGATATGATAATTATCAGAAAATTTATGAAGAGATTCAGCTATACCAGAAGGAGCATCCGGAATATGGTATAAAACAGTGATATTTACAGGATGCGCCGGAGGAAACGGAGGAATGAAAATGAAACAGGTGCAAATTGCCCCGTCAATTTTAGCTGCAGATTTTGGAAATATGCGGGAAGAGGTTCAAAGTGTGGTGGCCGGAGGCTGTGAGCTTTTACATCTGGATATCATGGATGGTCATTTTGTTCCCAACATCACGATGGGGGCGGCTATGGTTAAAATGCTTCGAGAAGCGGTCGATATTGATTTTGACATTCATTTGATGATCGACAATCCGGAGTTTTATTTGAACGAGTTTTACGAGGCAGCAAAAGGAAAAGGGACGACTAATATCCTGACGGTACATCAGGAGGTTTGTCCGCACCTTCATCGAACAATTGAAAAGATTCATGCATTAGGAGATGATGTGCTGGCAGGCTGCGCGATCAATCCGGGGACGCCCGTAAGCGCCTTGGAGGCTGTACTGGAAGATTTGGATATGGCACTTTTAATGAGCGTAGATCCCGGCTTTGGCGGGCAGGCTATGACTGCGTCAGTAAGCCGCAGGATAGCAGAGCTTAGGCGAATGGCCGTGCAGCACGGCAAACAGATTCTGATTGAGGTAGACGGCGGCGTAAAGCTATCTAATATGATGCAGGTGGCAGAAGCAGATATTCTGGTAATGGGATCGGCAATTTTTAATGATGCAGGAGCTAGGGAGAATATGAGCCAGGCGAAAAGACAGTTTGAACAGCTGAAAGGAGTCCAATGAAACAACTGGTGTTGCTTGGCGGAACGCTGCACTGCCTGCCAATTTTGAAGAAACAATTAGACGAGCAGAGGTTTGCACGGGTCATTGCGGCAGACAGCGGTTTGGACTGGGCTTATAAGCTGGGGATAGAGCCTGATTATATGCTGGGAGATTTTGATTCGGCAGCGGCAGAGACTTTGCAGTATTATAAGCAAAAGGGCACTCCGATGAAAGCTTTTCCGACTAGAAAAGATTATACGGATTCAGAACTGGCGGTCTGGGCAGCGCTTGAT
Organism: uncultured Clostridia bacterium; assembly: GCA_947570515.1. Classification (GTDB taxonomy): domain Bacteria; phylum Bacillota; class Clostridia; order Lachnospirales; family Bianqueaceae; genus CALWPV01. The sequence goes on along the minus strand of CANOUM010000224.1, from coordinate 2,031 downwards.
GAAACGGTTCCCGGAGATGAAGTTTGGATTGTTGGCGGAATAGGCAGCCGCATGGATCATACAATGGCCAATCTATCGTTGCTGTATGCGGCTCTGAAACAAGGTGTTCAGGCAAGATTATTGGACGGTCTGAATGAAATTGTGCTCATTGAAGGAGAATCCGATACGTGGTGGGAAAAGAGGCCGAGACAGAAATATATTTCTTTGATTCCCTTTTTGGGAGATGCAGAGGGCATCGATCTGCAGGGATTTGTCTATCCGCTGCAAAATGCGGTGCTGCATCTGGGAGAATGCAGAGGAATCAGCAATGAAATCTGCGAGGAAGCAGGCAGATTGCATTTGAAAAAAGGGTATCTGCTGGTGATACGGAGTGCTGATGATACAAGAAGAGATGAATTTTCCGCAGAAAAATGAAAAAATATCTTGCAATTAAGGAAAAGTTCTGCTAGAATATATCCGTTATGTTTTGGAAGAAAGACTTGTAAAGTCAAATCATACCGAATGACGATGATGAATGAAGGAGGTGCAGTCATGGCAAAATGTGACATCTGTCAGAAAGGCGTACACTTTGGTAAAAAAGTGAGCCATTCTCATAGAAGATCTAATAAAATCTGGAAGCCCAATATTCGTACTGTAAAGGCGATTGTTGATGGAACTCCTAAGACACTTCATGTATGTACAACTTGCTTGAAGTCCAACAAGGTTACCCGTGCATAAACAGATCTTCATATCATCTAAAATAAATAAAAGAATCGAGCGAGAAAAGCGGCGTATTCGCTGAAGTCGCTCGATTTTTTTATTTTGTAAAAAGCTTGTAACAACTGAACTTATCATGTATAATAGGAACATAGCGCTAAGCAGCTGAAATGCTGGAAAGTGAAAGGGAGGTTAAAAGATGGCAGCTAGATTCACAACAGAGTTTGGGAATGTGGTCATTGATGATGAAGTAATCGCCAAAGCAGCGGGGTTAGCCGCATTAGAATGCTATGGCGTGGTAGGAATGGCTTCCACTAATGTAAAAGATGGTCTTGTGCAGCTGCTTCTGGGAGAGAGTCTGACAAAAGGGATCAAAGTCAGAACGGCAGAAGATCAAACGACCATTGAGTTTCATATTATTGTTGAATACGGAACTAATATTTCAACGATTGCAGATAATTTAATTAGTAATGTCAAATATAAGGTCAAGGATATGCTTGGCCTCGAAGTGACGGATGTCAGTGTTTATGTTGAGGGGATCCGCACCGATCATCAAGAAAGATCATAAGCCTGGGAGGAATAAGTAGGTGAATACAATGAACGGTCAGAAATTTCGTCAAATGCTGGTAGCCGGCGCGAATTTGCTGGAAGCAAATAAAAAATTGGTTGACGAAATGAACGTATTTCCGGTGCCGGATGGGGATACTGGCACCAATATGTCTTTGACGGTAACGTCAGCGGTGAAAGAGGTTTTGAAAACAGAGCAGACTTCCGCTGCAGAGATCTCAAAAGCTCTTTCTGCGGGAGCGCTTCGCGGAGCAAGAGGAAATTCCGGCGTAATTGTGTCACAGCTGTTTCGGGGATTTTCACGCGGGCTTGCAGGATGTGAGGATATCAATGCCGTTACGTTTGCAACAGCGATGGAAAATGGTGTAGAAACGGCATATAAGGCCGTCATGAAACCAAAAGAAGGAACGATTTTAACGGTGGCAAAAGCGGCGGCGACGAGAGCACTGGAAGTAGCGCTGCAATCAGACGATATCGAAGAGGTTCTGACACAGGCTATTGAGTATGGTGAAGAGATTTTACTGAAAACACCGGATATGCTGCCTGTTTTAAAAGAAGCTGGCGTGGTGGATGCCGGTGGCAAGGGGCTTTTGTTTATCTATCACGGTATGCTGGAAGCCTTAAAGAGGGAAGACGAAGAGATCGATCCATTGCTTGCGCTGACCGGGGCTGTTCAGGGAGCAGCAGGATCTAGAAACGAGAGTGCGCAGGCTGTATTTTCTACGGAAGGAATAGAATTTGGATATTGTACCGAATTCATTGTGGACG
>CANOUM010000223.1 GCA_947570515.1 uncultured Clostridia bacterium | reverse complement strand
GGATAATGAAAACGAGCAGACAATTATGGTGTATGATATGGGTGGCGGTACCTTTGATGTATCTATTATTGATATTGGAGATGGCGTCATTGAAGTACTGGCAACAAGCGGTGATAATCATCTGGGTGGTGATGATTTTGATCAGCGTGTAATCGATCATCTGATCAAGGAATTCCAGAAAGAAGAAGGAATTGACTTATCCGGTGATAAAATGGCCATGCAGCGTTTAAAAGATGCGGCAGAGAATGCTAAAAAAGAGCTGTCTAATATGACCAGCACGGATATTAACATTCCCTTTATTACGGCGAATGAGGATGGCTATAAGAATCTGTCAGTACACTTAACAAGAGCTGATTTTGACCGTTTGACTGCCGATTTGGTAGAAAGAACAATGACACCTGTGCGTAATTCTTTAAGTGATGCAGGCTTACAGGCGTCTCAACTGGATAAGGTATTGTTGGTTGGTGGTTCTACTCGTATTCCGGCTGTACAGGAGGCTGTTAAAAAGATCACAGGGAAAGAGCCTTCCAAAGCGCTGAATCCGGATGAGTGTGTGGCAATTGGTGCCGCTATTCAGGGCGGATAGCTTTCAGGAGAATCGGGCTCCGGCGATATTCTGCTGCTGGATGTAACGCCTTTGACATTAGGAATTGAGACGATGGGTGGTGTAGCTACGCCTCTGATTGAAAGAAATACAACAATTCCGGCAAAGAAGAGTCAGGTATTCTCTACTGCTGAAAACAATCAGACAGCTGTTGATATTCATGTTGTACAGGGCGAGCGTCCGATGGCTAAAGATAATAAAACTTTGGGTCGTTTCCGCTTAGATGGGATTCCGGCGGCTCCCCGCGGTGTACCGCAGATTGAGGTTACCTTTGATATTGATGCGAATGGTATCGTGAATGTAACGGCAAAAGATCTGGGAACAGGGAAAGAGCAAAAGATTACCATTACCGCGTCTACGAATTTATCCGATGATGAGATCGATAAGGCTGTAAAGGAAGCAGAGCAGTATGCAGCAGAGGATAAAAAGCGTAAGGAAGCGATTGACGCACAAAATGAGGCGGATGCAATGGTCTTCCAGACAGAAAAATCTTTGGAGGAGCTGGGCGATAAGGTACCGGCATCGGATAAGAGTGCGATCGAAACAGAGCTGTCAAAGCTGAAAGCTTTGGTAGAAAAGAATAAAAACAATCAGAATCCGGGCGATGCTGAAGTAGCAGAATTAAAAGCACAGACCGAAGCGCTGACAAAAGCGTTGAATGAAATGGCTACCAAAATGTATCAGCAGGCGGCTCCTCAGGAGGGAACAGCCGGTCAGGATACAGATCATACCGGCGGACCGCAGGATGATAACGTGGTTGATGCCGACTTTAAGGAAGTATAAAATTGAATCTCAACAGGCGCCTTGAAACAAGGCGCCTTTGAGTGCATATAGAGTTGTAATGCAAATAGGAGTGAAAGAGTAAGATGGCAGATAAAAGAGATTATTATGAAGTCTTAGGCGTTGAAAAAAATGCAACCGATCAAGATTTAAAGCGAGCCTATCGAAAGCTGGCGAAAAAGTATCATCCAGATGCCAACCCAGGCGATAAAGAAGCAGAGGAGAAATTTAAAGAAGCGTCTGAGGCTTATGCAGTACTCAGCGATCAGGAAAAAAGAGCTCAGTATGATCAATATGGCCATGCTGCTTTCGAGGGCGGTGCTGGCGGCGCCGGTGGATTCAGCGGTTTTGATTTTAATGATATCTTTGGCGGCTTCAGCGATATTTTCGGCGGTGGCTTTAGTGATATTTTCGGCGGTAGCAGCAGAAGACGAGGAGGCCCGCAGCCAGGACATGATGTCCAGACAAGAATCGAGATTTCATTTAAAGAAGCTGCTTTTGGCTGCAAGAAAAATGTGGATCTTTGGGTGTATGACAACTGTCCGGAGTGCGGCGGTAATGGTGCAAAGAAGGGGACACAGCCGGAAACATGCCCGACATGTCATGGAAGCGGTCAGCAGCGGGTACAGCAGCAAACGATGTTTGGCACTATGGCAAGTGTAAGGACTTGTTCCACCTGTGGTGGCAGCGGTCAGTATATTCGGGAAAAATGTGAAAAATGCGGCGGCACGGGTCGTATTAAGGTGAAAAAGACGTATGAAATCAATATCCCGGCAGGCATTGATGCCGGACAAAGCGTTCGGATGCCCGGGAAAGGAGAGCCCGGTACACAAGGAGGTCCAAGCGGAGATCTGTATATCACGGTAATGGTGAAGCCGGATTCTAATTTTAGCCGTGAAGGCTATGATTTATATTGCAGCGTGCCGGTAAGCTTTGTGCAGGCAGCCTTGGGCGATACGCTTACGATACCGACGCTTGACGGACAGGTAGAATATGATATGGCAGCCGGGACGCAGACCGGCACCCGATTCCGTTTAAGAGGAAAGGGAGTCCCCTATCTTCGCAATCAGAATCAGCGCGGCGACCTGTATGTGACGGTGAATGTGGAGGTTCCACGAAAACTGACAGAGCATCAGAAAAAGCTCTTGAAGGAATTTGGCGAGGCAATGGGAACGACAACCAAGGATCAGTCCAAGTCTTCGTTCTTTAAAAAGAAACGCTAAGGAGGCAGCTTAGATGAAATATCATCAGATTACCGTGCATACCGTGACGGAAGCGGTAGAGGCCATTAGCTATACATTTACAGAGATGGGGGCCGGCGGTGTAGAAATCTTTGACCCTAAAGATATTTTAAACCAGGAAAAGGAACCAACCAGCTGGGATTATATCGACGAAGATCTTTTAAAGGATTTAAAGAAAGATGAAGTCTTGATGCGGTGTTATTTTTCAACAGAGATTGTACCCACACCGGCGGCTTTAGAGGATTTACTGTTTAGGCTTAAGGCTTCAATTGATGAAATTGCTGCTTTCTTGCCGGTAGGAAGCGGTCAGATTGATACTAAGCTTATGGCAGAAGAAGAATGGGCTAATGCCTGGAAAAAATATTATCAGCCCTTTCATTTAGGACACCATATCTTTGTTGTGCCCTCGTGGGTCGAGGCACAGGATGAACCGGGAGATATTCGTATTTCTTTAGATCCCGGCATGGCTTTTGGAACAGGCACGCATGAAACAACTTCTATGTGTATGGAGCTGCTGGAGGAACAGGTTAAACCCGGAGATA
>CANOUM010000222.1 GCA_947570515.1 uncultured Clostridia bacterium | reverse complement strand
CGGGTATTATGAAATTGAGCGCGATGGTGAAATTTTGCAGAGCGGATTGCTGCCGGAGCTGGAAGCAGGGCCGCATGAATCCGTTGAAGTGACGTTGGATTTTGCAATGCCGCGCAAAGGAAACTGCTATTTGAATATCATTTATGTGCAGCGGGGAGATCAGCTGCTCACCGAAACAGGGCATGAGCTTGGCCGCGATCAGCTAAAGCTGCGCAGCGAGGCGATCACATTACCCGAGCAAAAAAACAAAGGTGATTTCAAACTGCAGGAAAACGAAAAGGAACTGGTAGTCAAAACCGATAAACTGCGCTATACCTTTGACAAGCTCACAGGTGAGTGGACGCACTTGGTTTACAAAAATCAGGATCGCATCACCAGGCCCATGGGCTTCAATATCTGGCGCGCGCCCACCGATAACGATCAGTATATTAAGCTTAAATGGACGGAAAGCGGCTTTGACCGCGTACTTCCGCGGGTATACAGCGTCAAGGCAAAGGTCAGGGACGGTCTTTGCAGCGTGCGCTGCAAAATGTCGCTGGCTCCCATTTACCTGCAGAAGGTGCTGGAGCTCGATGTTACGTATCGGATCGGGACAGATGGCAGCATGGATATTACAGTAAAAGCGAAAAAGGAAATGGATATGCCGGATCTGCCTCGTTTTGGACTGCGTCTGTTTATGCCGAAGGCGATGGATCAGGCGGAATACTATGGCTATGGGCCGTATGAGAGTTATGTGGATAAGCATCAGGCTTCGTATATAAGCCGGTTTGCAACTACAGCTGCGGAAAATCATGAGGATTATCTGAAGCCTCAGGAATCGGGCAGCCATTATGGCTGTTTGGAGGCTAAGGTGACGGATCAGTGTGGTGTGGGCATTCAGGCTGTTTCTGAGGAAGGTTTTAGTTTTAATGTTTCGCGCTATACGCAGGAGGAGCTGACGGCGAAAAAGCATAATTTTGAGCTGGAGGAGGCGCCGGATACGGTTGTTTGTCTGGACTATGCGATGAGCGGAATTGGGTCCAACAGCTGCGGTCCGCGTCTGAAAGAAAAATATCAGTTTAATGAAGCGAAGTTTAAATTTCATATTCGCTTAAATATGGAGGAAAAATAAATGGATGTGTGGCAGCCGGGCGGGCGCTGGCTGAAGGGAAATCTGCATGCGCATACGACGGAATCGGATGGGGATCGGACGCCGGAAGAATGCATTGCGATGTATAAAGCGCACGGATATGATTTTTTGGCAATTACGGATCACCGCAAACGGTTTGCCGGCTATCAGGAGGATGATTTTCTGGTGATTCCGGGAGCAGAGTATCATCGGAATTTTTTAAAGGAAGCGCCGGAATATGCGTATCATATTACCGGCGTCGGATTGGCGTATGATATTGCGCAGGATGATCGTTTTTCACCGCAGGATATTGTGGATGCGATTCATGAAGCGGGAGGCTTTTGCACGCTGGCGCATCCTATTTGGTCCCTGATGACATTTGAACAGGCGTTAAATCTGCAGGATTATGATGCTATTGAGGTTTATAATACGATTTCAGACGTATACAGCGGCAGGGGATATTCGGAATTATATATCGATATGCTGGCTAGTCGGGGTGTTTACAAGAGATTGACGGCAGTAGATGATGTACACCGGTATGATCGTGATATTTTCGGCGGTTATATTATGGTACAGGCGGAGCATAACACCTGGCCGGAGATCCGAAAGGCGCTGATGGACAATCGCTTTTATGCGTCACAGGGACCGGAGATTAAACGAATCCGGATAGAAGGCGACAGGGTAAGTGTTGATCTTTCACCGGTGCAGGAGGTGCGGTTTATGACGAATAGCCTGTATAATGCGAAGAGAGTCGCAGTGGGAGAAGGAGTGACGCATGCAGAGTATACCATGGCGAAAGCGGAGCGTTACGTGAGGATCGAGGCGCGCGACCGGGAAGGGAAGATGTGCTGGTCTAATATTGTAGAGAGAAAGGAGCATCGTTCCTGATGAGGGACGATGCTCTGTTTTGTTCAAAATGACGAAAGAAATTTGGGGCTCTCGTCAAATTGACCAAAAAATAAAAATATGGATAAGATGTGTATAAAATATGGATTTTATATGCTTTTAAGCTGATTTTAGGGCAGGATAGAAATGATAAAGTGGGAAAAGAAGCCACTTGAGGGCCTTTTTGATTTTTACAGTTCGTTCATAATTTCTTTACAGAGTAGAAAAAAATATACAAAGCATATTGACAACATAACCATGTTGCATTATAATAGCAAATACAATAATTGTGGAAAATACACCAGAGGCAAATCAACAAATAGTAAATTTGCATAGATTTAGCGGTTTTTAAAAGCCTTGTGTTAAGGAAATAAAAGCCGGTAAATATTCTTTGGTGTAATCCTAAAATCTGAAAGGAGAGGATGAATTAAATGAGTAGTGACGCTATGGCGCCTGCGAAGAAGAAAATGACTAAGCAGCGCAAATTGATGCTGCTGAAGGACAACGTTGAGTTATACACCTTAATGCTTCCGGCCATCATCATCATATTCATCTATTGTTACATCCCCATGTACGGTTATGTTATCGCATTTCAGGATTATGCACCTGGTGCACCGTTCTGGGGCGAAAACACCAAATGGGTTGGTTTTAAACACTTTATCAAATTCTATGAGAGTATTTACTTCAAGCGTTTGATGGGTAATACCCTTTGGCTGAGCTTTTTGAACTTAGCATGGGGCTTCTGGGTTCCGATTGTATTTGCACTTCTGTTAAATGAAGTCAATGTAATGGGCTTTAAGAAGTTCGTGCAGACTGCATCTTATCTGCCATACTTTATTTCTATGGTAGTTATGTGCGGTATGTTGATCTCCTTCATCAATCCGGCTGGTATCATCAATAAGCTGATCGTAGCGCTGGGCGGTGAAGCAAAGGCGTGGAGAACTGTTCCGAGTGCCTTCCCGACGATCTATGTATTATCGAATATCTGGAAGAGCTTTGGATTTAACTCCATCTTGTACATGTCTGTTATTACTTCTATTGATACTTCCATGTATGAATCTGCACGGCTTGATGGCGCTAACCGGTTCCAGCAGGCAATTCATATTACGCTTCCGAGCATCGTTCCTACTGTTGCGATTATGTTGATCATGGCAGTTGGTGGTTTGCTTGGTGCTAACACGGA
>CANOUM010000221.1 GCA_947570515.1 uncultured Clostridia bacterium | reverse complement strand
TTTTTCTAAGGGGAATGTTGCTATGCAACTTCCATGGTTCGCTGACAACGTCAGCGAACCATTATCCATTGTCCATTCGTAAAATCAGGAATCGCTACCGGCGCTCCTCCTTTAGCAATGGACTCTTCTGCAAGCACGCCAATACTCATCCAAGCTGCCATATCATATACATCAATCGGCGGCTCCGTCTGATCTGCAACGCTGTCAAAAAACGCTTTTAAAACCAGATAATCCATACCGCCATGTCCGCCGCGTACGCCTTCCTTTAGATACTGCTGCCAGATAGGATGCTCATACTCATCTCTGTATTGTTTGGCATTGCCCCATTGGCGATCCCAGTAAAAATCATCCTCATTATGTACGCCATCAATAAAGATCGACTGATTATCTTCCATATACATTCCCTTCGTTCCCTGCACCAGTAAACCGCGGGAATAAAACCGAGGCAGCGTCGTATCTAACGTCAGGACAATCGTCTCACCATGAGCACAGGTAATCACTGTTGTCACCACATCTCCCTGCGCAAACGGATAAGCAGTCAAATCATATTCCGCTCCCTTTTCCTTTGCCAAATATGCATTCAGTCCTCTTGCACAGGAGGCTGTGCTTGTCAGCTTCACCATTCGGTTGCCATGGTGGATGCCCAGCATCTGTGCAATCGGGCCCAGTTCATGTGTCGGATAATTCTCTGTATTGCGATGCTTATAATTTGCATTACGATAGTGACGGTTTTCCCTTCCATAACTCACTTCATCACGCAGATCATGCCGATAGCCACCCTCGCAGTGCACAATAGAGCCAAATATGCCCTTTTCAATCATCCCCTTGATCATCAGCTCTTCGCGCCCATAGCAGCAATTCTCCAAAAGCATACACGGCACGCCGGTCTCTTCTGATACTCTGACTAATTGCCACAGCTGATCGATGGAATATGCTGCGCCTACCTCGACGCCCGGGCGCACGCCAGCCTTCATCGCGTCAATTGCAATCGGAATATGCGTCTCCCAGGAGGTGCTCACCACAACCGCATCCAATCCCTCTATTTTTAATATATCATGATAATTCTGACTTTTTACCGGCTCTGTATGCTGCATTTCTTTTACAGCCTCAAAACCAATCTGCGTTCTATCTTCATACAAATCACATACACCTACCACATTTACATGATCCATATGCAAAATAACGCCCTTTAACAGACTTTCTCCGCGTCCTCCCAGACCAATCACTCCAACATTAATCGACCGCATAGTGCCTCCTAAAAATAAGTTTGACATATTTGTTTTCCTTATTATATCGCAGGAAGAGGTTTTTTTCCAGCATGAATTTAAACGAACCTTTCAATTCAGGGGCGTATTTTCCATTTTTAAATAGACTATTCAAAACACTTTAAAAAACTTCTTTCCAAGCCTTTTTAAATGATGTAAAATACAGTGACACTTGAAAATGGAGGTATTAAAGAATGAATCAAATCAAGTGGGCTTTTTCCTTTTTAGGGAAATCAAAGTACAAGCTCTTCACGGCTTGGGCGCTCGCACTGCTGTTTAATTTACTAACAGTTGTAGACCCCACCATTGTCAGCAAAATCGTGGATGATATCCTCTATCCCATGTTTGAGGATGCCTCGATCACCACCGAAACTGTTATGGGACAGCTTTTGCCTCTGGCGCTTCTGGCATTTGGTCTCATCGTGCTGCGTTCCACGCTTCGCTTCATCGCGAATATTTTCCGTGAACAGGCTTCTCAGCGTGCTACTTTTGAAATTCGCCGCGCTTTATACAAAAAGCTGGGCGAGCAAAGCCGCAGCTTTTTCATGTCGAACCGCTCCGGCGATCTGATCAACAAATGCACCGGTGACGTAGAAGCCATCAATCACTTTGTTTGCTGGGTCGCTTTTTCTATCTTTGAAAGCTTCGTCATGCTGATTGTCGTGCTCATCGTGTTCTTTTCCATCAGCTGGAAGTTCACCTTGCTTGAGCTCTGTCTGGCACCGATTGCGCTCCTGACAGCCATTAAGCTTGGCAAAACCGTACGTCCGATTTTTGGCGCCGCGCGCCAGCAGCTTTCTAAGCTGAATACGGTTGTACAGGAAAACATCAGCGGTAACCGCGTAGTCCGCGCATTCTGCCGTGAAAAATTTGAGATCGAAAAGTTTGATACCGAAAATGAAAAATACTATGATATGAACCTGACCGCCAATAAGGCATGGGTCACCTATTCCCCCATTATGGAGACGGTAGGTAACATCATGAATGCCTGCGCCATCATTATCGGCGCTCTTCTGGTTATCACGGGCGATATTTCCGTGGGTAATCTGGTTATCTTCACTTCTCTTTCCTGGATGCTCAATGAGCCCATGCAGCAGCTGGGCTTTCTGATCAACGATACGCAGCGTTTTCTGGTTAGCTGCGAACGCGTACACGAGCTCTATGATTCTACTCCCGAAATTCTCAGCCCCGATCATCCCGTTTCCGCTCAGAACATCCGCGGCGACATCGATCTGGAGCATGTTTCTCTTACCTTCGACGGCAACACCGTGCTGAAGGACATCAACATGCACATTCCCGCCGGCTCTGTCGTTGGCATCATGGGTCCCACCGGCTCCGGCAAATCCTCCGTGCTCAATCTAATCACGCGATTTGTCGATCCCAACAAAGGCCATGTCAAACTTGACGGTATTGATGTGAATCGGTATAATCTGCAGGATCTGCGCCGCAGCATCGGTATTGCTCTGCAGGATGTATTTCTGTTCTCTGATACCGTAGAATCCAATATCGCCTACGGTGTGCCCGACGCCCCTAACGAGGTCGTCTACCGCTCCGCACAGGATGCCGATGCAGACAGCTTCGTCAGTCGTCTGCCCGATGGTTATGACACGATCGTTGGTGAACGCGGTATGGGATTATCCGGCGGCCAGAAGCAGCGTCTTGCACTGGCTCGCGCACTGGCTATGGAATCTCCGGTTCTGATTCTCGATGATACCACCTCTGCTGTTGACCTTGAAACCGAGCAGTACATACAGCAGCGCTTGGCGCAAAGACCGGTCAAGGCTACCACCTTAATCGTTGCGCAGCGTATCTCGTCTGTAAAAAATGCCGATATCATTTTCATCATTGAAGATGGTAAAATCACCGAGCAGGGAACGCATAAAGAACTTCTTGAAAAGAAGGGCTATTACTACAACATT
>CANOUM010000220.1 GCA_947570515.1 uncultured Clostridia bacterium | reverse complement strand
ATAAATGGAAGCTCCTCATCGCCATGCTCCAGACTGATGCCCTCCTGCAGATCCTCCAGCGTAAGCCTTTCTTTTTTAGCCAGTGGGTTATCCTGCGACATCACAATCAAAAACCGGCTGCTCCACAGAGAACGACTGCTTAGATGTTTTTCCTCAATCAAATTCATATAATATGCCCTGCGTTCTTTGACACAGCGCATGATCCCCATATTACATTCGCCGTTCACAACTCGTTCAAGCGTACGCATCGTATTCGTCTACTGAATATCAATGCTAAACCCCTGATACTTTTTAAGACGGTTAATAAACCGTTCGATACCATATGATGCATAACTGGCTCTGGGGATACAGACAGAAAAGGTCACGGCCTCCCCCCTATTTTGATAGAGAGATTCCATTTCCTGAATTTTGCTCAGCACTTCTCTGGCCTGATCTAAGAAAATCTTTCCCTGTGCTGTCGGCGATACGCCATGATAAGTTCGGCTAAACAGCGTAAGCCCTACCGAATTTTCAAGTTCCTTAATTGCCTTGCTCAAATTAGGCTGCCCCATATAGAGGTTTTCTGCCGCTCGTGTAATGGAGCCGGTTTTTTCAACCTCCACCGCATACCGTAAATGAGAAATATTCATAGGTTCGCCTCCTTCTCTGTGCCAAAGCTTTAATATCCTGTTAAGTATACCGATTTTCATATGACCTGTCAATTAAATTGGAATGTTTTTATAAACACTTTTTCTTTTTCTCGTATAGACGGAATTGCTCCTGTATGTTATAATTTTAGCAATCTGGAAAAGGTGTTTTTATGGGCGGTGCGCATGCTGCTCCGCGTCCTTTATCCAAATAAAAATCCTATTCATATTAGCATGGAGGCGTACTTATGAAAGTTACAATTTGTATTGGCAGCAGCTGTCATTTAAAAGGATCCCGTGAAATTGTTGAAATTCTTCAAAAATTGGTCGAAGAGAATCATCTGGAAGATCAGGTAACTCTGAACGGTGCTTTTTGCATGGGAAACTGTATGCACGGCGTCAGCGTAAAAATTGGCGAAGAACTCTTTTCCGTACAGCCGGAAACCGCCCGCAGTTTCTTTGAAAATGAAGTAAAGCCCCGTTTAAGCTAAGGAGGTTTCTAAAGTGGCTGAATGTTTATTATCCGATCAAAGAATGGATTGCAAAAACTGCTATAAATGTATCCGGCACTGTCCGGTAAAATCCATTCGTTTTTCCTCCGGAAAAGCACAGATTATTGACACGGAATGTATTCTTTGCGGCCAGTGCTACTTAGTCTGTCCTCAAAATGTAAAAATCATCCGTGATGATCTTGATAAAGCAAAGAACCTAATTCGGCAAGGCGCTCCTGTTTATGCCAGCATTGCCCCCTCTTTTGTTGCCAATTATCCGGGGGCTACGATTGCTTCTATGCGCAAAGCGCTAAAAGCTCTGGGCTTTGCGGATGCTCAGGAAACTGCCGTCGGTGCTGAAATCGTTAAAACATATTATGATCAGATGATTGACGAAGAAAAAGCAGATGTGCTCATTTCTTCCTGTTGTCATTCCATCAATCTGCTCATTCAAAAGCATTATCCCGAGGCCCTCCCCTATCTGGCTCCCGTGCTTTCTCCGATGCAGGCACATTGCAGTCAGATTAAAAAGGAATTTCCCGAGGCCAAGACCGTCTTCATCGGTCCTTGCATTTCTAAAAAAGATGAAGGCGACCAATATCCCGGTATCGTCGACTGCGTTCTCACTTTCCCTGAGCTGACCAAATGGCTTCTGGAAGCAGGCGTTCAGATTGATGCTGTCACAGATGAAGAAACGGCTAAAGCAAGATCCCGCATCTTCCCTACCTCCGGCGGTATACTGCGCAGTATGTTCCAACAAAATCCCAATTATTCTTATTTAGCTCTGGACGGCGTTGAAAACTGCAAAAATGCCATTGAAGAGGTACTTCGAGGCAATCTCAATCATTGTTTTATTGAAATGTCCTCTTGCTCCGGAAGCTGCATTAACGGCCCTGCTATGGAAAAAAATGCAGCTTCTCCCGTTATGAATTACAAACGGGTAGCTGATTATGCTGGTGAAGAGAGTTTCGGCGTTTCCCTGCCTCCGCTTACTGATATTCGTAAAGCTTTTCGTTCTATGGAAATTCACCCCGCCCTTCCTGATGAAGCCGCCATTTTAGACATTCTTCGAAAAATGGGCAAAAATACCGAAGCTGACGAATTAAACTGCGGAAGCTGCGGCTATAACACCTGCCGCGAAAAAGCGATTGCCGTTTTCCAAGGAAAAGCAGACCTCAATATGTGTCTTCCTTTCTTGAAAGAAAAAGCAGAATCCTTCTCTGATACCATCATTAAAAACACGCCCAATGGCATCATTGTTTTAAATGAGCAGCTGGAGGTTCAGCAGATCAATGCTGCTGCCCGCAAGCTTATGAATATTCGCAATATCAGTGATGTACTCGGCGATCAGGTGGTTCGCATTCTTGATCCTAATATTTTCCTCGAGGTTTTGGAAAATGGCCGCAATATCTACGCACGCCGGGTATATCTTGCTGAATATCGCCGCTACGTGGAGCAGACTGTTATCTATGACCGCAGTTATCATGTACTGATGAGCTTTATGCGCGATGTGACCGATGAAGAGGCGCAGCGTACGCAAAAAGAAAGCATCAGCCAGCAAACGATTGAAATCACAGATAAAGTCATTGATAAACAGATGCGAGTTGTACAGGAAATCGCTTCTCTCTTAGGTGAAACAACAGCAGAGACCAAAATCGCGCTCACCAAGCTGAAGGAGTCGCTAAAAGATGAATAATCTATGTACTGATATCGGCTACTATAGCCTGAATAAAAAAGGGGAGAATCTTTGCGGTGACCGTGTAGAGGTAGTTCCACAGGGCAGTAATTCTACCGTAGTTGTCTTAGCAGATGGCCTTGGCAGCGGCGTGAAGGCTAACATCCTTTCTACCCTCACTTCTAAAATCATCTCTACCATGATGGCCGCCAATATGAGTATCGAAGATTGTGTACATACGATCATTTCAACACTGCCCGTCTGTCAGGTGCGCGGTGTTGCCTACTCAACATTTACGATTATTCGCGTGGTAGATAATGAATACGCTGAAATCATTCAGTTTGACAATCCTGATGTCATTTTACTGCGAGATGGCGTTCATCTGGATTATCCTAAACAGCTTCTTCAAATC
>CANOUM010000219.1 GCA_947570515.1 uncultured Clostridia bacterium | reverse complement strand
GAAAAGGTAAACAGCCACATTCCTGCTGCAGGCTCAGCAGAGCATCCCAAGAGGTTTTGGCACAGGCAAAGACCTGCCAGCCAGAGGCAGCAAAAGTTTGTGCGATTGCGCGGCCGATGCCGCGGGAGGCACCGGTAACAAGAACAGATTTCATCATAAAATAACATCCTTTCATTATATATAAATGTGTCATAAATATTCAATATGATGCTGCATTTATTATACTATAGCCTGTCTGGAAAATAAATAAGAAGAGGAGAAAGATAATATGGCAGAGACGGAGAAGCAGATCGACCTGAGCAAGATGGCGAGAAAACAATGGATCATGGATATCGGCAAGATTATATTGGGAACTTTTTTGTTAGCGCTGGGACTCAGCGTGTTTTTTGAACCATATGACGTAGTCACGGGAGGAGTAACCGGTATCGGAATTATTATTAAAGAACTAAGCGTTCGCTTGACCGGTCATGAAGTACCGCTTTATTTATCCAACTTGATTATCAATATTCCGCTGCTAGTGATCGGCCTTGGACTAAAAGGAAAAAGGTTTATGGGGAAGACCTTGGCCGGAACATTGCTTTTATCGGTATTCCTATATCTGACGGCACAGATCCGATTGACCAATGAGGATATGATTTTAAATGCTTTGTTTGGCGGTATTCTTTGCGGTGCAGGGGTCGGATTAGTTCTTTCCGCTGCGGCAACCACGGGAGGAACAGATCTGCTGGCAACTATTGTGCAGCATTTTTACAAACGCTTATCCATCGCCTGGCTTTTGTTTTTCATTGATGCGGTGATTATTGTATGCGGAAGTTTTGTTTTTGGACTGCAAAAAGCCATGTATGCCGTAATTGGTGTATATCTCACTTCTAAAATTGCAGACAGAGTAGTGGAAGGGTTTCACTATTCAAAGGCCGTGTATATTATTTCAAAGGATTGGGAAGCGATTGCCGGTCATATTATGGAAAAAATGGAAAGGGGCGTTACCAGTCTGCAGGGAAAGGGCATGTTTTCTCAGCAGGAGCAAGAGGTGCTGTTTTGTGTCATATCCTCCAAAGAACTGGTCAAAATGAAACATATCATTTATGAAATTGATCCGCAGGCTTTTGTCGTTGTATCAGATGCCAGAGAGGTGCTGGGAGAGGGATTTCTTCCGTACAATAAGTAAGCAAATAAAAAAAGTGAAACGCTCTATGCAAAATCAACAAAATGAAGCGCAAGCTTTTGGTGAAATAATCAATAGCACAAAAAGTGAAAAGGGTGTATTATATTAGCTAGTTACAAAACGTAACACCGAATATCTAAGGAGGCTATTATGGCAAGTTTACAGTTAAAGAACATTAAAAAGACATACGGTAACGGCATTACCGCTGTTAACGACTTCAATCTGGATATTGAGGATCAGGAGTTTGTTATCTTCGTTGGTCCTTCTGGTTGTGGTAAATCTACGACGCTGCGTATGATCGCTGGTCTGGAAGAGATTTCTGACGGTGAACTTTATATCGGCGGAAAATTGATGAACGATGTGGCTCCTAAAGATCGTGATATCGCCATGGTATTCCAGAACTACGCATTGTATCCGCATATGACCGTTTTTGATAATATGGCATTTGGTTTGAAACTGAGAAAGACTCCCAAAGCAGAAATCGAGCAGAGAGTTAAAGAAGCAGCCAGAATTCTGGAGATCGAGCATCTGTTAGATCGTAAGCCGAAAGCTCTTTCCGGTGGACAGAGACAGCGTGTAGCTATGGGACGTGCTATGGTACGTGAGCCCAAAGTATTCTTGATGGATGAGCCTTTGTCTAACTTGGATGCTAAGCTGCGTGTGCAGATGCGTATTGAGATTTCCAGACTGCATGAGAGATTGAAAGCTACAATCATCTACGTTACACATGACCAGGTAGAAGCTATGACACTGGGTACTCGTATCGTAGTTATGAAAGATGGTTTGATGCAGCAGGTTGATTCTCCTGTTAAACTGTATAATGAGCCTCAGAACCTTTTCGTTGCCGGTTTCATCGGTTCTCCTCAGATGAACTTTATTGATGCAATTCCGCAGAAGGAAGGCAACAATGTATACTTAACGTTCCATGATCAGAAAGTGCTGTTAACAGCTGATAAGGCTAAGAAAGTTGTTGACGGCGGTTACTTGGGTAAGGAAGTTGTTATGGGTATTCGTCCTGAAGATATCCATGAGACAGAAGCTGCTTTGGCTCAGTTCGCAGATACCACCATTTCTGCAGAGTTGAATGCTACCGAGCTTTTGGGCGCTGAGATGCACTTGTATCTGAACATCGAAGATATGGACTTAGTTGCTAAAGTAAATCCCAGACTGCAGGTTAAGACTGGTGATAAGATCAGATTGGCTTTGGATGCAAATCGTATTCACGTATTTGACAAAGAGACCGAGCTGGTCATTACCAACTAATTCTGATATCAGTTCAATTTATTATAAACTTAAGGGGGCATTTCCTGGAATTCAGGAAATGCCCTTTAAAATATGGCGTCCATTGCTATCCTGAAAGCGCAGGGAATAAAATTTCGAATAACGCCATAAAATTGCTGTATAATATCTGCATGTGACATCAATGGAGTTGATCCAGAGGAGGCAAATTTGATCAATTGTTTAGAAGATGCAAATAAAAAAAACTGGTGGAAAGGCTTTGGTGCGGGTGCTGCCTTTAGTCTTGCCATTTTCATCTGTATTTGTTTAATAGGCAAACCGGCGGCTCTGACAACATGGCGAAGCGGTGGGATCACGCCTTCGCAGGCGAGTCAGCTGGTAAATAAGGCGGATCAGCTATTGAGAAGTTTACAGGATCATTATCTGGAAGAGCTGGATACGGATGCACTGCTGGACGGTGCCTATCATGGGATGGTCAGCGCCGTAGGAGATCCTTATACCCGGTACTATACACAGGAGGAATACAAGGAGTATAAAGAATCCACATCAGGACAATATGTGGGAATTGGAATCACCGTTCGTCAGGCAGAAGAAGGCGGCGCCGAAATTGTTTCTATAGAAGCGAACGGACCTGCTGCTGCCGTCGGCATACAGGTTGGCGATATTTTGGTGGAGGCGGATGGCATTGCGCTCACAGATATGGAGATCAATGATATGGTAGGGGTCATCCGCGGTCAAAAGGGAACAGAAGTGGAAGTTACGATTCTGCGCGGTCAGCAAAGGAAAACGGTTACTGTCAAG
>CANOUM010000218.1 GCA_947570515.1 uncultured Clostridia bacterium | reverse complement strand
GATGTTGTAAACTCATTGATAAGCTGATCAACTTTATTTTCAAGATGAAATCCCTTGCTCCCATCAAAATATCGGCTTGCCGATACCTTTGAACTGCGTGAAGTATGCGCCAGCAAGGCTACGCATCCGGCTGCAATACCTGCCGATAACAGGAGAAGCATAAACCAGTATTTTTGCAGTATCAGCCTCACCCGCTGTCCATAGGTATACGATACGACGCCTCTCAAAGGTTCATTTTTCATATAATACTCTGTATGCTCCAGAAACTCTTTGCAGGCGTCATCATAATAGCCGTTTTTTAGACAGTTCACGATTTCCTCTAAGGCACTGTTGATACGTGCATCCGTAAAATACTGAATTGCCTTGCCGCAGGTGGATATGTACGCTTCTCTGTTATCCATATCGATCAGAAATAAAACGCCGTCGCCCCTCGGCTCGTTAAACCCAAAACCATGATCGTCATAAAAATCATCTGCATACTGCCTTGATGATTTGCCGCCTGTATTTTTCGTCGTCACGATCACAATATCAATCTTCAGCTGTATTCTCAGCTCGCTGATTCGATCCTCCAGCATGGATGCATCCTGCAAAAGAACCGCATTATCGTATACATACTGCTCTGCTGCCCCGCTTTTAACCGGCTCTGCCGCTCCGCTTAACAGGCAAAGCATCCAGACCAAACAGATGACTCTCCAGATACGGCTCCGAACTTTTCCATATTGTCTCATAGCAGCAGTGCACCTCCCAGTGTCATCAAAATAAAAATAAGAACGGTAAAGACGGCTCCCCAGATTCCCAGCTTGAAAATGCTCAGCGGCGGCTGGCCCACGACCTTGCCGCTCTGTCCGTTGACAGCAAATGTATAGTCCTGACCTTTATAACGATACCGCAGCATCCAAACAGGCAGCAGCGCATAACGTGCATCCTTTTTTACATACCGCATTTTGCTGCCTGTTATTGTCTGTGCCGTATACCCCTGGACAGTATTTAGCAGCTCGCTTTCCGCAGCCTGCGCCATCCGGCGGTCCACCCTTCTAAAAACATTTTCTGCCTCTTCATCATATTTCTCTGCCGCAAAACCTGAAAGATACGGAAGCTCAAACTGCCGCAGCTCCCGGTAAGCATATGGCTCCAGGGCATCCATCAATTCATTTTCCATCCGCGAAGATGCATCGGCCGGTATTTTTTCAAAGGCAAAGTCTGCCTCACGTTCGATATAGAAATTTTTAGTATTGGTGTATTCTGTATCTCCGCTGCGCCATACATGTACTTTCTTGGCATTTCCTTTGATCTCTGCTTTTAGTTCACAGTCAAAAAGCCAAAAAGGCACATAGGTTCCTGTGATTTTCTCGATCTGCTGCGGATGATAAAATCCCTTCGGTGTAAAACGGCCGTTATGACACCACTTCTTAAAAATCTCGCGTACGCTTTCCTTGGAAACCATAAAGGGAATCACCAGATCAGGCTTAAAAACTCCCTCCAGATTTTTCTTTACAATCGTAGGAGAACCGCAGTAGCGGCAAAATGTTGCTGCTGTGTGTTCATCTGTCACCAGATTGGCTCCGCAGCTTGGGCAGTGATATTCACTTAGCGTTTGTCCTAGCAGCTCTGCCTGGCCTTCCTGAGAAACCAAAGCATTTTTATCTACATCATGACCGCAGAAATCACAGTGAAATGCACTTTTTTCTGCATCATATTCTATTGACGCTCCGCAGTGCGGGCATTTGTATGTAACAACTTCCATTTTTCCCTCTCCTTTAATTCTGACTGTCATCCCCTTGCTGTACTTGACTGCTCTCCTGGCTGCTTTCGTTATCATCCGGCTTAGGTGCAATCTCTTTGACAAACTCAAGAATCGTGCTTCCCATTTTCTTCGCCGCTTCTGCCTGCAGCGCTTCATCCGTCACCCATTCATGGTCAATCTCATAGGTCAGATATCCCATTTCAACCATCACCGAAGGAATCGTCGTACGCAGCAACGGATTATCCTCTATCCGCACCTCGCGTTCCCACATGCCGAAGCCCTCTGCTGCCGATGCCATTAACTGATTAGCCAGTCCCTCACTATAAACGGCTCGCTGATTCTCATCTCCTTCTCCTGTCCAATAAACAGCTGAAGTTCCGCCCAGCTCTTCCTCTGAACCATTGCAGTGCAGTGATACAATCAGCCCTGCATGATTTTCAATGGCCCGATTGACTCTTTGCTGATCCGTCATCACCGTATCGCTGCTCCGCAGCAAAATGGCATAGTAATCCTCCGTATGCTGATTAATATACTCTACCAGCTTTTCTGCCACCTTAAGCGTAATTTCCTTTTCAACGGCATCTCCCACCTGCCAGCCGGCATCGGTGCCTCCGTGTCCTGCATCAATGGCAATCACAAAATGATACTCGCTCAAATCCTCCGAATTTTCAAGCACTGTCTGTCCATAAAGGCTGGTTGGCTCTTTTTTGTAATTTTCGGGATTGGTATACACCATGCTGGCCATATAGGAGGCCAGCTGCTTGGGAATCCCCGTCAGATCCGTACGGTTAACCGATCGGATCGTGCCTGTTTCTTCTTTCGTCCCATTATTTTGTACAACTTCTACCGGTTTGGTAAGCTCATTAGATGTACTCTCCCCATCTTTTCTCATAGATTTTAGAAGAACGATCGCCAGGATCAAGACCGAGGCAAAAAATCCAATCATAAACACCAGTTTTTCCGGATGGGCCAGTCGGTATTTTCTATGCTTTTTTCTTTTTACCGGCTTTTTGGATTGCTGCACTTGCGCTCTCTCATCCAGCCAGAAGGGATCCTCATCATAGCTTTTAAACCGGACAGATTGCTTCTGCTCTTCTCTTTGATTTTCTCTGTCATAATAATCATCATATGAGCTTCTTTGTCCGCTTTTTTTCTTATCTTGCTTTTTTGCCATTTGTAAACTCCATTTCAAGGCATATTACTTTTCTATTTTCATGCTCAGTGCATGCGTCTTAAAAACGATCCCTCGCCAGCGCTTTTGATACATAATCGGCGATTTCAGACTTTTAAGCGCAATACTAAGTTTAAGGGGCAGCAGCGCCTTTTCATATTGTATGCGCCAAAGCCTGCCTTTTGTCCGGAAACTATCCGCTAACTTCTTACCGCTCCTAAGTGCAAAGCTAATCCCCTCTGCTGAACTTGGACTAATCAGGCCTGCCGCTTCTCCCACCAGATAAATCCGTCTG
>CANOUM010000217.1 GCA_947570515.1 uncultured Clostridia bacterium | reverse complement strand
ACCGAATACTTCTCCATATATTCACTCATATCAATGCGCACCATACTGCGCTCATCATCAAACAATGCCTCGGCCAAGGCTTTAGCCAGCTCTGTTTTTCCCACGCCAGTGGGCCCCATAAACAGAAACGAGCCAATCGGCCGATCCGGATCCTGGATGCCGGCACGCGAGCGCAGAATCGCATCGCAAACGCGCTGCACCGCCTCATCCTGACCGATCACACGCTGATGCAGCGTATCATCCAGATGCAGCAGCTTTTCCCGCTCGCCCTCCATGAGCTTAGATACCGGAATTCCCGTCCAGCGGGAAATGATGCGTGTAATCTCTTCCTCCGTCACCTTGTCACGCAGCAGCGACGTACTGCGTCCTCCCTCGTCTGCCAAAGCCTCCTCCTGCTCCAGCTCTTTCTGCAGCGCCGGCAGGCGGCCATATTTCAGCTCGGCCAGCTTATCCAGATTGTATTCATTCTCCGCCTTTTCAATCTGTGCATTCACCTGCTCGATCTCCTCGCGCAGCTTCTGCACCTTGCCGATGGCCTCCTTTTCATTTTCCCACTTGGCTTTCATGCCTGCAAACTGCTCGCGCATGTCTGCCAGCTCCTTCTGAATTTCAGAAAGATGCTCCTGTGAAAGCTTATCGGTCTCCTTTTTCAGCGCCGCTTCTTCAATCTCGTGCTGCATAATCTTACGTGCAATCTCATCCAGCTCCGTCGGCATCGAGTCAATCTCTGTCCGAATCATCGCACAGGCCTCATCCACCAGATCAATCGCCTTATCCGGCAAAAACCGATCCGAAATATACCGATTGGACAGCATAGCTGCGGCAATCAGCGCCTGATCCTGAATCTTCACGCCGTGATACACCTCATAGCGCTCCTTCAGACCGCGCAAAATCGAAATCGTATCCTCCACCGAGGGCTCCGGAATCATCACCGGCTGAAAACGCCGTTCCAGCGCCGCATCCTTTTCAATATACTGTCGATATTCATTCAGCGTCGTCGCGCCAATGCAGTGCAGCTCACCGCGGGCCAGCATGGGTTTGAGCAAATTGCCTGCATCCATTGCACCGTCCGTCTTGCCGGCTCCTACAATCGTATGCAGCTCATCAATAAATAAAATAATCTTGCCATCGCTGTTTTTAATCTCATTCAGTACAGCCTTCAGACGTTCCTCAAACTCACCGCGGAATTTTGCCCCGGCAATCAGCGCCCCCATATCCAGTGAAAAAATCTTGCGATCCTTCAGGCTGTCCGGTACATCACCGCGCACAATGCGCAGTGCCAGACCCTCTGCAATGGCCGTCTTACCTACGCCAGGCTCGCCGATCAGACACGGATTGTTCTTTGTCTTTCTGGACAAAATCCGAATCACGCTGCGAATTTCACTGTCACGCCCGATCACCGGATCCAGCTTTTGCTCCCGCGCCAGCTGCACCAAATCCTGCCCGTACTTCTCCAGCACATCATACGTACTCTCCGGATTATCACTCGTCACGCGCGCACTGCCGCGCACCTGCTTCAGCGCTTCCCGAAAGGCTGCCTCGGTCACATGTACAGCGTCAAGCGCCTGCTTCACCCCTGCCGAGGCTTTCATCATCAGACCCAGCATCAAATGCTCCACCGACGTATATTCATCCTGCATCTGCGCCGCCTGCGCTTCTGCCTCGCTCAGCGCCGCATCCAGCTCAGACGACACATACAGCTTGCCCGCCTCTGCCGCCCCGCTCACCTGCGGAAGACGCCCGATCGTGCTCCTCAGGCTCTGCTGCAGCATCCTCACATCCGTCCCCAGCTTCTCCAGTACTGAAGGGATCAATCCCTCATTTTGCGCTGTCAAAGCCAGCAGCAGATGCTCCTGCCGCACCTCAGGATTCTTAGCCTGCGATGCCAAATTCTGCGCCTCTTGCAGCGCCTCCAGACTCTTCTGTGTTAATCTCTGTATATTCATAAACTCGCTCCTTTCTATAAGCATGAGCTTTTCCCGCCGCGGGCGGAAAATAGACCTGCTAGATCCTCTGCCGATTAAATCATCGGCTGATATTGGCGATATCTGACTTCTATTTCTCTCAAAGCTGCCTGCGGCTGCTCCAAATGGTCGAAGAATAGCTTCATGCAGTCATCCAGCAGCTGGATATAGCCTGCAATCATCTCGCCCTGCTCGTCGCTGCCGATTTCCTGAGGCAGTGTAAAATACCGCAGATAGCGCCCGGCCTCCAGCTCGCAGTGCAGCTCTTTTTTGTAATGCTTTTCAATAGCATTCCAGCATGAGAAAAATTGTCTCCAATAAAGCATGAGGCTGCTGTTTTGACTGCGCAAACTTACCTTTAGGCAACCCGCCGCGCCTTCCTCGCTTCGCTGCAACTCTACGCTGTAGCGTACGGTTGGATTGTATTTGTAGGCCAGCGCAGAACGTACCGAAAGCATGGAGTCGGAGGGCTGCAGCATGGGCTGGAAGATTCCGGACTGCGTCAGCATATCGGTAATACGGCTAAACACCTCCTGCATTCGTTTTTCCGGTGTTGTCATCGATACATATTCTGCCAGAATCTGATTGATCATATTCGACCGATTTGTATTCATGCGGTATGCCAAACGGTCGATCTCGGCCACCACTTCATCTCTTAAGACTAATGAATAAACACTCTTTGCCATTTCACCACTCCTTTTATAGAGAATTATACTCAGTTTATATAATTTGTCAATAAGTTTATATAAATCTTTTTACAAAATTTACGGCTACATTATGGAGATAAGATAAGTTCGTTTACAGCGAACCTATGTTGCATACAAGTCTTTGTACGATTTGGACAGTGATGTGTATGCAATGACTTTTTTGCGTACATATAGGCTCTCATTTTTCAAACTCACATGTACGCAAAAAAGAAATTGCGTGCATGTAAGCTCTCTTTTCTTAAACTCACATGTACGCAAAAAAACCAATTGCGTGCATGTAAGCTCTCTTTTCTTAAACTTACTTGTACGCAAAAAAGAAATTGCGTACACATAAGCTCTCTTTTCCTAAACCTACATGTACGCAAAAAAACCAATTGCGTACATATAAGCTCTCTTTTCTTAAACTTACTTGTACGCAAAAAAGAAATTGCGTACACATAAGCTCTCTTTTCCTAAACCTACATGTACGCAAAAAAACCAATTGCGTACATATAAGCTCTCTTTTCTTAAACTTACTTGTACGCAAAAAAGAAATTGCGTACACATA
>CANOUM010000216.1 GCA_947570515.1 uncultured Clostridia bacterium | reverse complement strand
ATTATAATGAATACCTGAAGGGAGAAGAGTAGGATGGCTAAAATAAGTGAGCATTTAAAGCGTGGATTGGTCACAGAAAACCCTACTTTTATTCAGGTGCTTGGCATGTGTCCGACATTAGCTACAACAACCTCAGCGCTCAATGGATTAGGGATGGGGTTGTCCGTAACCGTTGTTTTGATTGGCGCTAATTTAGTTATATCGCTTTTAAGAAAGGCGATTCCTGATAAAATTCGAATGATTTGCTCTTGCAAGCGCTTTTTTATGATACCCTCTATCAAAGTCTGGGATTGTTTATTCCATTGATTGTTGTAAACTGTATTATTTTGGGCAGGGCAGAAGCATATGCTTCTAAACATGGACCTTTGGATTCGGCGCTTGACGGTTTGGGAATGGGTCTTGGTTTTACCGCTGCGCTCACCGTTTTAGGCGCTGTACGTGAAATCTTAGGGGCTGGCTCTCTTTTTGGAATGCAGATAATGCCATCTGCTTATCAGCCGGCTGCCATCATGATCATGGCGCCGGGAGCTTTCTTCGCACTGGGAATTTTACTTGCAGTTTTCAATGCAGTTCGTAAAAAAAGTGAAAAGAAAAAGGAGGAATAAACAATGGCATCACTCATTACCATTTTCATCAGCTCCATTTTCGTAAATAATTTTGTTATGTCACGGTTTATGGGAATTTGTCCTTTCTTAGGTGTTTCTAAAAAACTGGATTCAGCCGTTGGCATGGGACTTGCAGTTACTTTTGTTATGACAGTAGCTTCTGCATTTTCTTATTTAGTGTATACATTGATTTTGGTCCCTCTTCATAAGGAGTATTTATATACGATTGCATTTATTTTAGTGATTGCTTCTTTGGTACAGTTTGTTGAGATGGTGATTCAGAAGATCAGCCCTGCGCTCTATTCATCTCTTGGCGTATATCTGCCTCTTATCACCACAAACTGTGCCGTATTAGGCGTAGCGGTTCTCAATATGCAGTCTGGCTATAATATGCTGGAAAGCGTTGTAAACGGATTTGCCGGAGGCTTAGGCTTTATGATGGGAATTGTATTATTCGCAGGCATTCGAGAGAGAACAGAGCACAACAAAATTTTGTCTTGTTTTGAAGGATTTCCTATTGCTCTTATTTCCGCAGGATTAATGGCGATTGCATTCCTTGGTTTTCAAGGATTGATCTAAGGAGGACTGACTATGATTTGGGATATTCTGATTCCCTTATTGATTTTGGGAATATTAGGGATTGTGTTTGGATTGCTGTTGGGATATGCTTCTAAAAAATTTGCCGTCCCTCAGGATCCGCTATTTCCTAAACTAAGAGATGCACTACCAGGTGCTAATTGTGGAGCCTGTGGCTATGCCGGATGTGATGCTTATGCAAAAGCTGTTGCAGCAGGAGAAGCACCCGTTGGAAAATGTCCGGTTGGTGGAGCCAATGCAGCAGAGGCCATGGGAGAAATTATGGGGGTTACGGCAGAAACAGAAGACCGTATGGTGGCCTATATACGCTGCAGCGGCAATCAAGAGGTTGCCGGTGATCGATATCGATATCACGGTGTTCAAAGCTGTAATGAAGCCGCCATGATACCCGGCGGAGGAGCTAAGCTGTGTGCATATGGATGTTTGGGCCTAGGAAGCTGCGCCGCAGCCTGTTCGTTTGATGCCATTCATATTGTAAATGGCATCGCAAAGGTGGATGAGAAGAGCTGTAAAGCCTGTGGCAGCTGTATAAAAGCATGTCCTAAACATCTGATTTTGCTAATTCCGGCCGCATTATCAGTCCGGCCGTCTTGCTCTAATCCCGAACGGGGAAAAGATGTAAAAGAAGTTTGTCAGGTTGGCTGTATTGGATGCGGTCTGTGTATGCGAGCCTGCGAAGCCGGCGCCATCAAAATGGAAAACGGATTGCCGCAGATCGATGCTTCTCTGTGTACCGGATGTCATGCGTGCGCTGAAAAATGTCCGGTTAAAATTATTCATTTAGCAGAATAAAGAACTTTTAAAAGACGCTCTGACAAGCGTCTTTTTTTATGAATCTAAAAATGTAAATTTTTTTATATTGGTATACAAACCTTCAAAATCATGGTAAAATACTTTACATCGGCTAGTGATTCATAGGAGGAAAACATGTCAGTAAAAGGAAAAAGTACACTTACATTATTTTTATTTATTTTTGCAGGAATTGTTTTAGGTGGATTTTTAGGAACCTGGCTGGGACAGTATGATTTTTTCTATTGGCTTGCATATGGTAAGTCATTCGGACTTGAAACGGTTACGCTAAATTTGAGCGTCATTCAGCTTACATTTGGATTTCAATTCAGTATCAATTTAGCTTCTATTATTGGAATCTTTATTTCTATTCTTATTTATAGAAAAATTTAATTTATTTGTATAAAATACCATTTTCCGGAAATTATAGGATATAGAAAAATATTTTCACCCCCTGCTGCAAAATGAGCCATCTGAAGATCGTTTGATCAGAAGGGCTTTATATGCAAATGAAAAATCTGACAATGAAAGAACTGCCCTGTTCAGAGCAGCCATATGAACTTTTAGAATCCAAAGGAGAAGCCTCTCTTACAGATGCACAGCTGCTAGCCATTATATTAAAAAATGGTTCCAATGGTGAACGGGCGGTGGATCTTGCAGCACGATTGCTTGCGTCTGTACCCGCTCAGGGAAGAGAGCCGCTGATAGCTCTTTGTCATCAATCGCTGCGAAAACTAAAGCAATATAAAGGGATCGGACGCGTTAAAGCGATTCAAATCCGAGCTTTAGCAGAATTGTCAAAGCGCTTAAGTAAACAGCAGGCAATGGAAAGAATGGTTCTTGATACACCAGAGGCAATTGCTGATTTATATATGGAAGAAATGCGATATTTAACTCAGGAAGTTACTAAAGCGATATATTTCAATGCAAAGATGGAGCTGCTGGGAGATCAAAATCTCTCCGTAGGAACGATGACGCGATCCCTGCTGAGTCCAAGAAACATTTTTCTTGCAGCTTGTGAACAAGGTGCTTATGCATTTGTTTTGATTCATAATCATCCGAGTGGCAATCCAATTCCCAGTTTAAATGATATTGTCTTAACAGATCAGCTTAGACAAGCAGCGAAATTATTAGAAATTCCCATGATTGATCATATTATTCTGGGAGATGGGCGTTACTATTCTTTTAAAGAACACGAAAATACACAAAGAGAAGAGAAATAGAGGAGG
>CANOUM010000215.1 GCA_947570515.1 uncultured Clostridia bacterium | reverse complement strand
AATAGAAGAAGTTACCGTGACCAGCGAAATGCTGGAGACGGGAATTGGATATATTGTGCTAAAAGGATTTGAAGAGGTCACAACAGAACAATTTCGGGCAGCCCTGACATCATTAAAAGAGCAGAATATGCAGGGACTGATTATAGATTTGCGGGATAATCCGGGGGGACGCGTAGACGTTGTACAACAGGTCAGCGACGAGTTGCTGCCTTCTGGAGTGATTACCTATACAGAGGATAAATATGGAAATCAGCAGTTCTATTCCTCTCTTGATGAACCGTATCTGAATCTTCCGCTCGTTGTGCTTGTCAATGAAAACTCGGCGAGTGCGGCAGAGATTATGGCAGGGGCAATTCAAGACCGGGGAGTGGGGACATTAGTGGGGACTACTACCTATGGAAAAGGCATTGTACAGCAAACCAGTCCTTTTTCCGATGGGACCGCCATTAAAGTGACTATGGCAAAATATTATACGCCCAACGGCAGCTATATTCACAAAATAGGCATTGAACCGGATATTCGGATTGAACTGCCAGATGGAATGAAATTGGCAGATTTGACCTCAAGAGAAGAGGATCGGCAGCTCCAAACGGCCATAGAGGCTTTAAAAACAAAGCTGGGGCGCTAATGCAGGATAAACTGCTTCTCATAGGGCAGCTGAGTCTGAAAACGATAGGTACCATGTTGATCAGTCCTATATTCTGGTTGACATTAGGATTTACCTACCGCTATTATCGACAATACGAATGGGATAAAGCCAGCGCAGGGAAACTTGCGTTGGCTTCTTCTTTCGAAGGGATTGGAGCAGGCTTTCTGGTAATTTGGCTGATTGCCGTACTTGGACTGGTAGTTAAGCCCAGTGCCGCTCTTTTGTGCATGGGTCCTATTTCCATGCTGCTATCGCTATATAGGCCACGGTTTTTGTGTATGTCCTATGGTGCAGGCGTTACAGTATTTTTCTTTTGGCTGCTGCATCAGCCGGTGGATACGGTCGGGATTATGAGTCTTGTTGCGATCCTGCATCTGGCGGAAGGGGTCTTGGTCCTTTGTTTTGGCAGCCATCATGCGATCAATATTTATCAGCAGAGTAAGAGGCGGCTTCTGCCAAGCCGTGGTATCTATTGTTTTTGGCCGGTACCGATCTGTCTTATGATCGCCGCCTGCGGGCAGGCAGAAGCTCTTCATATGCCAGAGTGGTGGCCGCTTCTGCCACTTGACACGATGAATGCCGAAACGGTCTGCGGCCTATTGCCGCTTGCCGTAACGCTTGGATATTCAGATCTTGCCGCCCAGCCGCGTAAAATCAGAGAAAACGGTCTGTTAATTTTAGCCTACGCACTCATTCTGCTCATCATTAGTTTAGCAGCCGTTAAAAATAGAGCCTATCAGGCGGTCGGAATGATTTTCATGGTAGCAGGTCATGAAGTGATTGTAAAAGGAAGGAGCTGGTTGCGGCATGAAAAAACTTAGTGCTATTGTTTTGATAGGATGTTTATGTCTCTGTGCTTGCCGCCCTGCGGCGGAAGAAGCGAATGCCTCAGCTTTGAAAGCAGCGCAGGCAGAGGGATGGACATTGCTGCCGGAAGATGGAAGCATGCAGACGAGTGTGTATCCCTGCATTGTGGTGACGGGGCAGGAAGATATCCTACAGGTGAGTGGGTATTTACAAGCGGGAGATAGACGAATCGGCGGAGAGTGGCAAGTGGAGGGAAAGGCAGCTCAGTTTTTTCCTTATCAGGTCTTGGAACCGGGGCAAATGTATGAGGTAGAAATGAAGGTGAACGGTACGCAGCTTGATACTGCTTTTACGGTATCGGAAGCTGCTATGCCTGAGCAATGGATTGAGGTGGCACTGGGGATAGAGCAAAAGGTGTATGTATGGCAAAATAGTAGTGTGATTAAGACTTTTTCTTGTTCTGGCGGATTAGCGGAATCACCCTCTTTGCTGGGGATTTATCAGCTGCAGGATAGAGGAGAGCAGTTTTATTCTGAACGATTTGCAGAAGGGGCGCTGTATTGGATTCGGATTCAGGATCAATATTTGTTCCATAGTGTGCCGAGGGATAAAGAGGGGAAGGTCATTGCCGCAGAATTAGAAAAGATAGGGGCGGCAGCGAGTCATGGCTGTATTCGTTTATATGATGAGGATGCCAGGTGGTTGTATGAAACTCTTCCGAGGGGGACGGTGGTGATCCTGCACCCAGCGCAGCCGGATGTGTTCACGAAAAATTTGCTTGAATCCGATTAGGGGGAAGTGTATAATAAAACGAGATAAGTTTTATGTGCAAAAAGGAGATACACAGTGACGGAGCAAGTAGAAGAAATCGTAAGCAGACTGCAGCAAGCGTATCCGGATGCGGAGTGTGAGCTGGAGTATCAGACGCCGCTGCAGCTTTTGGTAGCGACGGTATTGTCGGCGCAGACGACTGATAAACAGGTCAATAAAGTAACGGTGCGCCTGTTTGAAGAGCATCCTGATTTGGAATCGCTTTTGCAGCTGACAAAAGATGAGATCAAAGAATACATACATACGCTGGGGTTTTATAATGCAAAA
This sequence comes from uncultured Clostridia bacterium, assembly GCA_947570515.1. Classification (GTDB taxonomy): domain Bacteria; phylum Bacillota; class Clostridia; order Lachnospirales; family Bianqueaceae; genus CALWPV01. Next base: position 686 of record CANOUM010000215.1, on the reverse strand, counting down.
GCAGATCATTTGTATCTTCTGTTTCGTCAGCTTGCAGATGAGTTCGGCGGCGAGGTGCCGCAGACAATGGAAGAGCTGACGAAGCTTTCAGGTGTGGGCAGAAAGACGGCCAATGTTGTGATGTCCAATGCATTTGGGATTCCGGCTATCGCCGTGGACACGCATGTGTTTCGGGTATCCAACCGAATTGGGCTTGCACATGCAGAGACGGTGGAGAAAACAGAAGCACAGCTACAGGAAGCAATTGACAGGGAAATTTGGAGCCTATGTCATCATTTACTCATTTTTCATGGGCGGCGCTGCTGCAGCGCACGCCGGCCACAATGTGAATCTTGTGTGATTCAGGCATATTGTGAAAGTTATCAAAAGGGAATGGGAACCACTCTATCAGCAAAGGAGAAAAGAGCATGAAGCAGTTTATGCAGTTTTTAAAGGATTCACCGGTATGTTTTTATGCCGTAAAAAATTTGAAATCCATGTTGGAGGAGGCAGGGTTTACGCAGCTTGCACTGCATAAGCCGTGGTCCTTGAAGGAAAATGGGAAATATTTTGTAACCTTGTGGGATTCTGCCTGCATTGCATTTACTATTCCGGAAAATATGAAGCAGACAAAGGCGCCATTATACCGCTTGATTGGTGCGCATACAGATCAGCCTTGTTTAAGAATTAAGCCTTGTGCGCAGATC
>CANOUM010000214.1 GCA_947570515.1 uncultured Clostridia bacterium | reverse complement strand
GAAAAAACTCTTGACATGATAGTTAGTTTGTGCTAACCTATGAAAGAGGTTAGTTAAAACTAACAAAAGGAGAGAAAAATGATCCCATTGATATTAGCAAGTGCCAATGAAGAGATGATGATTCGTAAGATCAGCGGAAAAGCAGAAGTGAGAACTCATTTAGAAAATCTGGGGTTTGTGGCCGGAGGAGGGGTGACTGTGATTAACACCATAGGAGGAAATCTGATTGTTAATGTAAAGGGAGCAAGAATTGCAATCAGCCGTGAGATGGCAGGAAAAATTATGGTTGATTCATGCGTCTGATGTGCGCATAAAATAATCAAAACAATTTTAAAAAAGGAAGGGAGAATCATGAAAACATTAAGACAGGTTCCTGTAGGTAGCTACGCTAAAGTTAAAAAACTGCATGGAGAAGGAGCCGTTAAAAGGCGTATTATGGATATGGGAATCACTAAGGGCGTAGAAATATATATACGCAAAGTTGCACCTCTCGGAGACCCTATTGAAATCACAGTACGCAGTTATGAATTGTCGCTGCGCAAAGCCGATGCCGATAAAATTGAAATCGAATAATTTTTATTTTAAAGTTAGTTTCAACTAACAATAGGAGGGAATTGTGAATATTCGTATTGCGTTAGCCGGAAACCCTAATAGCGGTAAAACAACTTTATTTAATGCCTTGACGGGTTCCAATCAGTTTGTGGGAAATTGGCCCGGTGTTACGGTAGAAAAGAAAGAAGGAAAATTAAAAAAACATGAAGATGTTATCATTACAGATCTTCCCGGTATCTATTCTTTGTCTCCGTATACATTAGAAGAGGTTGTTGCCAGAAATTATCTAATCGAAGAGAAGCCGGATGCAATTTTAAACATTGTGGATGGAACAAATCTGGAAAGAAATCTCTATTTGACTACACAGCTTGTGGAACTTGGCATTCCAGTTGTAGTAGCGATTAATATGATGGATATTGTAAAAAAGAATGGAGATCGTATTAGAATTGAGGAGCTCTCTAGAGAGCTAGGCTGCAAAGTCGTTGAGATTTCTGCACTGAAGGGCAGCGGTGTTATGGAGGCCGCTGAAGCAGCAGTACAGGCGGCTAAAGGGGATAGGACGATCGCACAGCATCGTTTCAGCGGCGTGGTTGAACATGCGATCGCACATATTGAAGAAGCGGCGCTGCATGAGATGCCGGAGGCGCAGCAGCGCTGGTATGCGATAAAGATTTTTGAGAGAGATGAGAAGGTGCTGAAGCAGCTGGCCTTAAATGAAAGTATACTTCAACATATAGAATCTGATATTCAGGCAGCCGAACGTGAACTTGATGATGATGCAGAGAGTATTATTACAAATGAACGCTATATCTATATTGCTTCTGTGATAAAAGGATGTTATAAAAAACAAAATGTCAATAAGCTTTCTGTTTCGGATAAGATAGACCGCATTGTAACGAATCGTTTTTTAGCGCTTCCTATTTTTGCAATTGTGATGATTATGGTCTATTATGTTTCCGTTACGACGGTTGGCGGATGGGCTACAGATTGGACTAATGATGGTCTGTTTGGCGATGGATGGCATCTGTTTGGCCTCGGCTCTGAGGAATATGAGGCTGCACAGGAGGACTATATCATTCCCGGAGCACAGGTCGATGCATTTGAAGCAGCCGCAGAGGAAGCAGACATGGAACCCGAAGATGCCAAATCTCTAAAAACGGTGGCTTACCTGTATGACGATGAAGGAAATATAGAAGAAGAGATCACGGTTGGGTATGAAGAGTATCTGACTGCAAGGGAGGTACAGGAACCGGATCCAGCTAACTATGGCATATGGGTGCCGGGGCTTCCGGTACTCATTGGGGATGGACTGGAAGCAGTTGGCTGTGCGGAGTGGCTTTCCGGGCTGATTCTCGATGGGATTGTGGCCGGAGTCGGAGCTGTGCTTGGTTTTGTTCCGCAGATGCTGGTGCTCTTTTTGTTCTTGGCATTTCTCGAAAGCTGTGGCTATATGGCGCGAATTGCTTTTGTGATGGATCGGATTTTTCGTAAATTTGGCCTTTCGGGTAAATCATTTATTCCTATGCTAATTGGCACAGGCTGCGGTGTGCCCGGAATCATGGCTTCACGAACGATTGAGAATGACCGAGACCGTAAAATGACCATTATGACAACCACTTTTATTCCTTGCGGGGCAAAGCTGCCCATTATCGCGCTGATTGCAGGTGCGTTATTTGATGGAGCATGGTGGGTTTCACCCAGCGCTTATTTTGTAGGGGTCGCGGCGATTGTCATTTCTGGCATTATGCTTAAAAAGACAAGGATGTTCGCAGGAGAACCGGCACCGTTTGTGATGGAGCTTCCGGCCTATCACTGGCCTACGCTGGGCAATGTACTTCGTTCAATGTGGGAACGCGGATGGTCTTTTATTAAAAAGGCTGGTACAATTATTTTACTTGCTACTATATTGGTTTGGTTTACTTCGAGCTTTGGATGGGCAGACGGATCTTTCGGTATGGTAGAGATGGGCGATAGTATACTGGCGAAAATCGGCAGCATTTTTGCCTGGATCTTTAAACCCCTTGGCTGGGGGCATTGGCAGGGAGCTGTTGCTTCTATCACAGGACTGATTGCAAAAGAAAATGTGGTCAGCACATTTGGTGTGTTGTTTGGGGGCTTCGAAGAGGTAGCAGAAAACGGATGGGAAATCTGGAATAATATGCGTACAGTGTTCACACCTTTAGCTGCTTATTCATTTCTGTTATTTAATCTGTTATGCGCTCCATGCTTTGCAGCGATCGGTGCTATTAAGCGAGAAATGAATAATGCAAAATGGACATGGTTTGCCATTGGATATCAATGCGTATTTGCCTATGTAGTTGCATTCATTGTGTATCAGATTGGAAGTCTGTTTGCTGGAGGTGGCAGCATATTAGGGGCCGCCCTTGCCGCTGCTATGATTGCCGGTATGATTTTCATGCTCCTCAGGCCGGCAAAAGCATCCCATTCATAAAATCTAGTCTTTACAGGAAAAGCGGTATGGAAAGCCATATCGCTTTTTTCGCTTTACTTATAAGCCGCTTTTTGATACAATTAACAGGAAATATTTGCGTGAAACAAATAAAGAAATAGATCAAGAAGGGGTACAGCATGAAATCATTCACAATAAAAAAGCTTTATGGAAAGACGTTCCTGATCGCCATCGCGATTGCACTTGTCCTTTTTGTGCCGGCTATGATCATAGATCAGGGATATTTTTTATGTGGAGGAGATTTTAATTCTCAGCAGATCCC
>CANOUM010000213.1 GCA_947570515.1 uncultured Clostridia bacterium | reverse complement strand
TAGCGCTCTCCTGCCAGCACATTCAGCACTGCCTGAGAACCCACAATCTGACTCGTCGGAGTAACCAGCGGCGGGAAACCAAAGTCCTCACGTACGCGAGGCACTTCTGCCAGCACTTCATAATATTTATCCTCTGCATTCGCCTGCTTCAGCTGAGAGAGCAGGTTAGACAGCATACCACCCGGTACCTGATACAACAGTGTGTTCGTATCTACATGCAGCACCTTGGTATTCAGTGTACCGTCATCCTGCAGCTTCTGCGCTACCTTGCGGAAATGCTCTGCCGCCTTGCTCATCGCCTCCAGATCAAGGCCGGTATCGCGGTCTGTTCCCTTTAAAGATGCAACCAGCGATTCCGTTGTCGGCTGGGACGTACCGTTGGCCATCGGAGACAGCGCCGTATCCACAATATCCACGCCGGCCTCTGCCGCCTTCAGATAAATCATATCACCGGTACCCGTCGTATTATGGGTATGAAGGTGAATCGGAACACTCAGCTCGCTCTTCAGACGCTTTACCAGACTATAAGCGTCATAAGGAAGCAGCAGGTTAGCCATATCTTTAATACAGATTGTATCGGCTCCCATCTCCTGCAGCTGACATGCCAGACGCACAAAATATTCCTCATTATGCACCGGGCTGACTGTGTAGCTGATGGTTGCCTCCACAATGCCGCCATACTCCTTGGTATACTTCATGGCAGCTTCCATATTACGCGGATCATTCAGTGCGTCAAAAATACGCACAACATCAATTCCATTTTCAATAGACTTTTTACAGAACTGCTCTACTACATCATCTGCATAATGCTTATATCCAAGCAGGTTCTGTCCGCGCAGCAGCATCTGCAGCTTAGTCTTAGGCATCGCCTTGCGCAAAGCGCGAAGACGCTCCCACGGATCTTCATTCAGAAAACGCATGCAAGAATCAAAGGTTGCTCCGCCCCAGCATTCAATGGACCAGTAGCCCATATTATCCAAAATTTCACAGGCGGGCAGCATATCCTCCAGGCGCATACGAGTTGCTGCCTGGGATTGATGTGCATCACGCAAAATCGTATCTGTAATCTTTAACGGATTCTTAGCCATAATATTCTCCCCTTACTCTTAACCAAACAATGCCAGCAGTACGCCGGCTGCAATCGCAGAACCGATTACACCAGCTACATTCGGACCCATTGCATGCATCAGCAGGAAGTTGCCCGGCTTCTCCTTTTGACCAACCGTATTGGAAACACGAGCAGCCATCGGAACAGCAGACACACCGGCAGATCCGATCAGCGGATTGACCTTCTCTTTACAGAACAGGTTCATCAGCTTAGCCAGCAGCACGCCGCCGGCAGTTCCAACGCCAAACGCAACAACACCCATGATAATGATCTTAATCGTACTCCAGCTCAGGAATACATCTGCCGTTGCCGTTGCACCAACAGAGATACCCAAGAAAATCGTAACGATATTCATAAGCTCATTCTGCGCTGTTTTAGACAGACGCTCCACCATACCGCTTTCTTTCATCAGATTACCTAGCATCAAAGCGCCGATCAGCGGTGCAGCGGAGGGAACCAGAAGCGCTACAAAAACAGTAACCATAACCGGGAATACAATCTTCTCGATTTTCTTAACGGGACGCAGCTGCTTCATCTCAATCTGACGTTCCTTCTTGGTCGTCAAAGCCTTCATGATCGGAGGCTGAATGACCGGTACAAGCGCCATATAAGAATAAGCGGCAACCGCAATCGGACCCAGAAGATCCGGAGCAAGCTGAGACGTTACATAAATAGCTGTAGGACCGTCAGCTCCGCCGATGATACCGATCGATCCGGCTTCAGCCGGTGTAAAGCCCATAGCAGAGGCTCCTAAATAGGTAAGGAAAATACCCAGCTGAGCAGCCGCCCCCAACAGCAGGCTCTTGGGATTTGCAATCAACGGGCCAAAATCGGTCATCGCACCTACGCCCAGGAAAATGAGCGAGGGATAGATACCGAGCTTAACGCCCAAATAAAGATAGTCAATCAGACCAAAATTGCCAACCTGATCCCAGTGAACATGTCCGCCTGAGAAAAACTCGGTGTGATACATGTTGGCGCCGGGCAAATTGGTGAGTAACATACCAAATGCAATAGGCAGCAGCAAAAGCGGCTCAAACCCTTTTTTAATGGCCAGATACATCAGCACAAATGCAATCAGCATCATCACAAAAACTTTCGGGTCATCCATCAATCTGGAAAAGCCTGTCTGCTGCAGGAAATTTGTAATAGTTTCCATTCGACAGCTCCTTTACTTGTTTCTTATTTTCAGGGACAAATTATTCAATCACAACCAATACGGCACCGCTCTCTACAGTAGCACCTTTTTCTACCTGAACAGAAACAACTTTACCAGCTCTGGGAGCCATGATCTCATTTTCCATCTTCATTGCTTCCAGAATCAGAAGCACAGTGCCTTCCTGAACGGAATCCCCTACCGCTACATTCACACTTAAAATAGTACCGGGCATGGGGCTGGTGATCTTTTCACCGCCGGCCGGTGCTGCTGCGGGTGCTGCCGGAGCAGCGGCAGGTGCGGGTGCTGCTGCCTTGGGAGCAAAATCTTCTCCATCTTTTAAGGCCTCTAAAGTGATTTCATAATCAGCGCCGTTTACATTTACACGATATTTTTTCATTTTACGTTCATCCTTTCCATTTCTTAACTTAGATTCTTTTAATTGAGTGAATTTGAATTTTCGAAATATCTGTTCCCAGATCTTCCGCAATCGCCGCTGATACGGCGGCTACAAATTCCGGGCGATTCGGGATTTCAGTCGGAGCTGATACCGGAGCAGGTGATGGTGCTGCCGGGGCCGCTGCAGGTGCCGGTGTATCTTTTGCAATTGCACCGATGATCTTTCCCATCACGACAACTAAAACAATAATACAAATCAAACCGACAAACACTGTACCCATACCCATGAGAACTACAAACGGTCCTGATAATTCTGGCATAAGGAATCCTCCTTTCGTCCAAAGTTTTATGATAATGCCAGAGCCGGCATTGTCAAAATTTTCTAAATATCTGCCAAAAAGCCAACTCTAACGCATTGTATCAAATTATAAAGTATCATACCACTTTTTAAAGGAGATTTCAATACACATTTACATGAATCTTACAGCCTTTGAATTTTGCCGCGATGGATCCCTGTCACTCTGGCAAGCTGCTGAATGCTAATATCCTCTTCCTGTCTGAGCTGCCTTAAAAAATTTTTCAGTTCCTCCTCTTCCAGCTCTGCCAGATTACTGATTTGCATACTTTCAAGCTTCATCGCAA
>CANOUM010000212.1 GCA_947570515.1 uncultured Clostridia bacterium | reverse complement strand
TCGCTCGCCTCATCGGAAAGAATATCCCCAAACATATTTTCCGTTAAAATCACATCAAATTGTCCCGGATTTTTCACAAGCTGCATCGCACAGTTGTCCACCAAAACATGTTCCAGCTCTACCTCAGGATAATCCTGCGCTACTTCTTCCACCACGCTCCGCCACAGGCGGGAAGAATCCAGCACGTTCGCCTTGTCCACGCTCGCCACCTTTTTCCGGCGCTTCATTGCAACCTCAAAGGCCTTCACTGCAATCCGGCGAATCTCTTCTTCGCTGTATACAAGCGTATCAGTGGCCTGCCGCATTCCATCTATTTCCTCAGTGAATCGCTTTCCAAAATATAAGCCACCCGTCAGCTCGCGCATAATCACCATATCAAAACCATCACCAATGACTTCATCTCGCAGCGGGCATCGCTCCTTCAGCTCCGCATACAGATACGCCGGACGAATATTGGTAAAAAGCCCCATCCCTTTGCGAATCGCCAGTAGTCCTGCTTCCGGCCGCTCCTGCGGCGGTCTGTTATACCAATGAGAGTTGCCGACATTGCCGCCGACCGCTCCTAACAGAACGCTGTCGCTTTTTTTAGCTGCTTCTAAAACCTCGTCTGTCAGCGGTACTCCATAGGCGTCAATCGAAGCCCCGCCCATCAATAATTTCTCATAATGAAAAACATGTCCAAACTTTTCACCGACCGTATTCAGCACTTTCACTGCTTGTTCAACAATCTCCGGTCCGATTCCATCTCCCGGTAATAACACGATTTGAAATTCCATGCTATAGAATCTCCCTTCTGTTTCTGTATAAATTCATTTAATTGCTTTATTATAGACCTGCAGAATTCAAATTACAAGTTTTTCCTTTTATTTTTCGGCCTTAAACCCTTTTATTTCGACCTTTCCTTCTTTCGTCAGATACAGCAATGCCGTTCCCTTTTCATGTGTTTGCGGCAGCGTCATGACAATTTCTCGTTCTTTCCCCTGCAAAAGCTGCGTCATCTCTTCATCCTTAAGCTGCGCACCATATCGCTCTAAGCTATTTAGCCACACGGTAAACTGGCATCCTTTTCGCCAGTTGCTGCAATAATAAGACTTGCTGTTTTTATAAACCTCTCCCTTATCACATAATGGGCACTTTCCCAAAGCGGGAACCCCCTCTTTTTTTGCCGCCGTGCGGCCTTTGCCCCTTCTTTTATACTCTTCCTTGGCAAATTGTACCTGTCTCTCCTCAGTGGAAGCGTTGACAATAAAACGAACGTAGCGCTCGATGCTCCCCATAAATCGTTGAGGCTCCATCAGCCCTTGATAGATTTTGTCTAGGGCTTTTTCCCATTTGGCAGTCATTTCAGGGGATTTCAGCTGTCCCGGCAATATGCGGATCAGATCCTTTCCTTTCTCTGTGGGAAGCAGGCTTTTTCCCTTTCGCTGAATATAATGCACCTTAATCAGACGTTCAATAATGGAGGCCCGCGTCGCGGGTGTACCTAAAGACAGCTTATCCAGCTCTTCTTTGAGCGCTTCCTCTTCTATATATTTGCCGGCATATTCCATCGCTGTCAGAAGCGTTGCTTCTGTAAAAGGCTTTGGCGGCTGTGTTTGCTTTTTTTGAATCTGAGCAGAAAGAATCGGGACCTCATCTCCCTTTTGCAGAATCGGAAGTTCTTCCTCGCTGCTCTTCTCTTTATGAAGTGCCATGAAACCAGGATTCAGCGTTGTCCTGCCTTTTGCTGTAAAATATTCTTCGGCAGCTTTCAGAGTAACTTCGGTCGTCTCATATTCATAAGGAGGATAGAAAGCTTCGATGAGCCGCCATGCAACTAAACGGTAAATCTTGGCTTCATCCTCCGGAATCTTGCTTAGATCCGGCTTTTTAGGCGTTGGAATGATCGCATGGTGATCCGTAATTTTACTGTTGTCAATAATCCGTTTTGTAAAGGTAAGCCCCGGAAGCTTCATCAATGCATCATGAAATTCCGGTGTATTGATAGCATGCAGCGTACTGCGTACAGTTTCTTTCATATCCTCTGACAAATAGCGGCTGTCGGTTCGCGGATAAGTCAGCAGTTTATACTTTTCATATAGATTCTGCGCCAGCGTCAACACCTTACTGGCGGAAAAGCCATACCGCCGGTTCCCTTCACGCTGCAACTCCGTCAGATCATACAGCAGCGGAGGCTGCTGCTTCTTTTTAGTTTTTGTTACGCTCTGCACCACTGCTTTGCCTGCTGTTTCTGCCTGCTGTTTGATGCGCTCTGCCTCGACCGCCTCCTCAATACGTGTGACTTTACTTCTGGTCTCCTTACCGGATTCCTGAATCTCTTTTTCCCAATGAAACCAAAGACTGCTGAATTTTTTTTCTTTTTCATGACTTAGTTTGACTTCATAATAATCCTGAGGAATAAAGGTATCGATTTCGTTTTGCCGATTGACAATCATGGCCAGAGTCGGCGTCTGCACACGACCAATCGAAAGCAGCACGTCATATCGGAGCGTATAAGCTCTGCTTCCGTTGATCCCCACAAGCCAATCCGCTTCACTGCGGCAGCGTGCGCTTTCATATAAATGGTCGTATGCATGTCCATCCTTTAAATTTTGAAAACCTGCCGTAATGGCCTCTTCCGTCATACTGGATACCCATAAACGTTCAAAGGGCTTTTTACATTTTGCCATCTGATAAATATAACGAAAAATCAATTCACCTTCACGTCCACTATCGGTACCGCAGATGATTTTATCAATTTCTTTATGATTCATCCATTTCTTTACGATCGTAAACTGTTTATTGGCTCCCCGAATCACCTGCAGTTGAATTTCCTTTGGTATAATGGGAAGATCCTGAAAATTCCAGCGTTTATACTTCTCATCATAGCGTTCCGGCCCGCAAAGTTCTATCAGATGTCCAACTGCCCATGTGACAACATAGGTCTGTCCAATCAAGCACCCGTCTCCTTTTTCTTTACAGCCAAGTACTTTCGCATAATCTCTGGCTACCGAGGGCTTTTCCGCCACTACCAATATCTTTCCCATAGTATCCTCTGTTCCTTTTGCTATGCTAATAAGTTGAAAGGCCCTGATTCCATTCGGAATCAAGGCCTTTTAGATTCATTAGTTATACTTTCTCTTTCTGGCAGCCTCAGACTTTTTCTTTCTTCTCACGCTGGGCTTTTCGTAATGTTCTCTTTTACGAACTTCCTGCATGATTCCAGCCTTAGCACAGTTTCTCTTGAATCGACGAAGAGCGCTATCTAATGACTCGTTCTCTTTTACAATTACGTTTGACATGTCACTCCACCCTCCCCTCCAGTTGCAGATTGTCGTGCCT
>CANOUM010000211.1 GCA_947570515.1 uncultured Clostridia bacterium | reverse complement strand
CGGCCAGCAGACAAATCACCATTCTTTTTATTCTTTGCTTCATCTTTTTTCCTCATTTCACTATTGTCGTCCCGAAACCGTGAATGCCAAAGCTGCTTCCAAATCCTCACAGGCACCCGCATAGGCCTCCTCCAAGGTTTCATAGTCTAATGCATAGGCCTGCAAATGCCATGACACCGGTTCATAGATAGAATACTGCGGCAGCACCGCTCCGCTTATGTGTTCCAGCATCTCCTCAATTTGATTTCGGTGTTCTGGTTTTAAAGGATTTAACGTGTATTGATATTCCTCTCTCTCCTCACTAAAATTAATTTCTCCTGACCATGCATTGCTAAGCGCCAAATACAGAGTATACGTCATTTTCTCCAGTTCATCCAGCATAGCAGCTGTAACTTTCTTTGATACAGATACGCTATAATACGGCGCATAGTCATGATCCGCTATATATTTTAATAACTGATATGCGTAATAAGCGTTCTCGCTTTCTTTCATCACTCCGCCCATCATTTGGATCTCCGCTATATAAGCCTCTTCCTCTTCATACTTTGGGATCCCCAGCATCTTCATATCTTCCTGTTTCTCATCATATAACGTGTCCAGCGCCATACACTGACCGGCAAAACCATGACGGTACATACTTTCACTATTGCTTTCGATATAGAAGGATCCGTTATCAAGCCACGCCTTTGCTTCTTCCTGCATCATGGATATCGTATCTTTTCGGCTGTCTAAGCTGCTTTCACTGCTTGGCTCACTCAGCAGTCCCCAAGATTCCAAATCCAAATAAGAGGCTGCATTTCTTACTACCTCTTCCCAGTTCTCTTGCATATCCTGACTGAAATATCGTTTAACGAAAACTGCCATCTGTTCAAAAAGATCCTGATCAAGCGTCACGCTATGCGCTTCATAATCCACAGGCGCCAGCCCCGTACTTTCCCAGAAAATCGGTATAATCGTACTCATGGAGCTCCAAAGTGACAGCGTATCAATGGCCACTTTTCCCTTTTCCGCCCGCATACATGCCTCTTGCATCTGCATCAGCATTTCCCGGCCGTTCATCTCCGAATAAAAATAAATACCTGTTTTCTCCATTTCCTGTTCCGAGGTAAAAATGGCTTTTATATTAAAACTAAGCGGCAATATAAGCTGTTTTCCCTGATAGAGCCCTGCTGCCAGGACCGGTTCATAATATTGATCTTCCGTATAGAGCTCATCCCGGTCTGCATAGGGTTTTAGATCACAAAACCAGTCATCCTCCATAATACGGTAAATATTATCAATCCCAGACGCTACTGCCCACATTCTCTGATCCATAATAAGAACATCCGGAAGCTTACCGCTTTTTTGATCCTCCAGTATTTCCTGCTCCAGCTCCAACATGCTCACGAAGTACCGGATGTCCAGCTTGATGCCCGTCTCCTCTTCAAAATCTCGAAAGGCCGCATGATAAATATATCCCTCTTCTCTGATGTCATCGACCACCGGTCCGAAGGGTCCCATTGTATAATTGGTACAGTAATAGTCAGCCCTTTTTCCTCCTGAATTACAGCTCACCTTATCACCTACCGCATAAACGATCAGCTTTTCGGGCTTCTCCTCATTTTGTGTTAGTTCTTCATGCTCCGCTATCTGACAAGCCGTCAGACACAAAATGAAAGCCAAACAAATCATATATATTTTTTTCATTGTACCATCTTCTCCATTTTATAAATCATCAGTTTTCTAAATTTTATCTTAATATTATCATATATTACAGGATATTTTTTGTCAATTTTTATTTTCTTCTCATCTTAACTCCTCTTTCCCTTAAACACAAAGGCCTCATTCGCTCTAAAACGAATGAGGCCCTTCTCTCATCGACTTTCTTCCAGCAAACACACCGCCTGCGCTGCCATTCCTTCTTCTCGCCCGGTAAACCCCAGATGTTCCTCTGTTGTTGCCTTCAAATTGATTCTCTCCGGTCCGCAGTCCAGCGCTTTTGCTAAAAGCTCTCTCATTTGCGCAAAATAAGGCCCGATCTTGGGCCGCTGCGCAATCACAATCGCATCCACATTTCCGATTTGACAGCCGGCCTGCCTCATCTTCTGCGCCACATACTCCAGCAGCACAAGACTCGAAATTCCCCGATAGGCCGGATCGGAATCCGGAAAATGCTTTCCGATATCTCCCTGTCCAAGCGCCCCTAAAATGGCGTCCATGATGGCATGAATGAGCACATCCGCATCAGAATGTCCCAGCAGTCCTCTTTCGAATGGAATTTCCACTCCGCCTAAAATCAGCTTACGCTCTTCACACAGCTGATGCACATCGTATCCGATTCCTATTCTCATCGCTTCTTCCTCCTGCTCTCACGGGTTAACTTGTCTTTTTCTTATAATCAGAGGGCGAGCATCCATAGCGCTTTTTAAAGAGCTTACTAAAATAGTATGGATCGTCATATCCCACCTGTTTCGCAACCTCCTGCACGGAAAAATGCCCTTCTCCCAAAATTTCCTTAGGCTTGTCCATTCTCAGGCTGATCAGATAATTGATCGGCGTATCACCTGTGATTTCTTTGTAAATCTTGGTCACATATGTCGTACTCAGATATGTATACCGTGCAATCTCTTCCACGGAAATCTTCTTCATATAGTTTTCCTGAAAATAATGACTGATTGTCTGCGCGATTGTATTTTTATCATACATTTTAAGCTGAAAATAATCCTGAATATTCCCGGAACGCTGCGGAGAAAGCTCTTTGAGTACCAGCACTAAAAACTGCTGACTCAGCACTTTTGTCATCAGATCCCAGCCCACATCCTTTTTTTCCTGTGTAGTGATGATCTCATGATAGCAATTGTAGATCTCATGCTGATATTTACGAATCGGGATCACCGAGTTACATATGGGAATGTAGTTCTGCGGATATCCCTTTATATTCAAATTCTCAATACCCAAATTAAAGACAGTAGCCTCGTTCTTTCCCTGTGATGCCGCATGGCGGTGCATCGTTCCGGGATTGATGATCACCAGATCCTCTTTCTTCGCCTCAAACTCCTGTCCGTTGATCACAAAAGTACAACGTCCAGATACAATATATTGAATTGTTAAGAAATCATGAGTGTGCTCCGGTACCTCATATACCGTTTTATTTTTATAGTGAAACATCACTTTAGGGTTAAATTCTTCTGTTGCAATTTCCATATTACACATGCGCTCTTATCCCTCTCTATTCAATCCTTTTTTCTTCTTCATCCTATATTAGTATATCATTTTGATTTTTTGAATGCAACTCATGATTCTAATGATATGAAAAAGCACCGGCCGTTCTTTTAAAGAACAGCCAGTGCTCTCC
>CANOUM010000210.1 GCA_947570515.1 uncultured Clostridia bacterium | reverse complement strand
AATACATGATATGTACGCAATTAAACGACTGCATACACATGATCGTCCAAACTACCCAAAGACCCGCATGCAAAAATCCCTGCGGGATTCTTGCGGTCGTCCTATATTTTAATAGAGACATTGGAGTTTGATGCTTTGCATCAAACTCATAAGGCGGTTCAGGGATTTGAATAACCAAAACTGCCTTACTACCTTTGAGACATCGCAGCACAATCACTTGATTAGCCGAAATACATCTGGCTGCGTTTCCTCCCTTTTCCTTGTCAAATCTCGTACAGAAGGGACATGCGCACTGCATGTCCCTTTATCTTCTTATTCTTCCATCTGTTTTCCCAGAAAACCGGCGGCGACCATGACCAGCTTTTTATCACTGTCCGCCATAGGATGTTCTCCCAGCATCGCCACAGCGCCGATTGGATTTCCTTCGCTGATAATCGGCATAATGACCTGACTGGCATACTGATCTCCCTCATCCGTAATCGGAATATACCCCTTTTCACCGCTCTGCGCCAAGTAAAGTTCCCGCTGCTGCATGACCTTTTCCAGTTCATAGCTAATATCCTTATCCTGCAGCTTTTTCTTTCCCTGACCGGACGCCGCAACCACCATATCTTTATCGGAAATACAAACCGTATATCCGCTGGACTGGGCCAACGATTCTGCATAATGTTTGGCAAAGCCGCCCATATCCCCTATCGGGGAATACTTTTTTAAAATAATCTGACCATTCCGGTCTGTAAAAATTTCCAAAGGCTCGCCTTCCCGAACTCTCATTGTCTTACGAATTTCCTTCGGAATGACAATTCTTCCAAGATCATCAATCTTTCTCACGACTCCCGTCGCCTTCATACGTTACTTCCTCCATTTACAGATTTCATAAAAAATGTGTGCATCTCACCTGACTAGTATTTGTCATATTGCTAAAAATATGCAAATAAAACCTCTGCTTCTATAAAATGGGATGCTCTGCCCTTGCCTTCAGGCGGTTCCAGCGCCAGTCTACCTCCTGCTGAATACCAGCGACTACTTCTTCATATTCAGGTTTTTTTAAGTGCTGCGTACGTCCCATCCTGCCCAGGAAATCAAGTACAGGACGTTTCTTTCCTTTTTCTTCGGGATCATAGCTTAGCTTCGTACATCCGTTTTCGATTTCATACAGCGGAAAATAACAGCAGTCTACGGCTGCCTCGATCACACTTCGCTCCTGATTCGGCTTATCATTCCAGTTAAGCGGACATGCCGAGAGTGCTTTCATATAGACTACGCCCTGCTCATTCGCATATTTTTGTGCCTTAGCTGCCTTTTTGATAAAATCTACCGGATTGGATTCTGCCACGGTGGCTATATAAGGAATATTAGCCGCTGCCATAATCTGCGGCATATCCTTATGAAAAAACGGCTTCCCGTACTGCTTCTTTCCGACATGAGACGTAGCGCTTCTGGCGCCCTTTGGCGTCGAATAGGAAAGCTGATAGCCCGTATTCATATATCCTCCGTTATCATATTCAAACAGGATCAGGTTGCTGCCTCGCAGCGCTGTACCAAGTGCCGATCCCATTCCGATATCCATGCCGCCATCGCCGCTGACCATAATAAACGTAATTTGTCCCTCCGGCAGCTCGCCGCGTTTTTGACGCTGATGATACATTTCAACCAGACCGGAAAGCGTGGCAGCTCCATTTTGAAAAAGATTATGCACATACGGTACTTTAAATGCCGTTTGCGGATAGGGCGTTGTGACAACCATGCCACAGCCGGTTTGAAACAGCAGCACGACGTTACCTTCTATACCGCGAAGCAACAAATTTACATTCACGGGAATACCGCAGCCGGGACAAGCGCCGTGACCGGGCGCCAAACGCTTTGGCCTGCGCGTTGTCTCGTTCAGCTGCCCTCCTTTGACTTGAAAATGCCCTGTTGCAGGGTCTTCCAGTACCTGAACTGTGCCAATGGATGCATTTTGATCTGTCACCGGATTAAAATAGGGCTTAGCTGCACCCTCTTCGCCAGGCTGCACATGCAGGTAATCAAATGCAGGAGCATCCGCTTTCTCTGCAAGATCAAACAGCTCCTCTGCATCATGAACAAAAAAGTCCTGGCCGCCCAGTCCATATACACGGCTGAGGGTTCTGGTACTGATGCCGCTGCTTTGCAGCGCCGCCTTGACTTCAAGCGAGAGATGGCCTCCTCCTGCCCCATAGCTGTCCTGCCGATCTCCCACAATAATCGTCTTTGCCTTCTGGCACAGCGAAGCTAATGCCTCGCCTGGAAATGGTCTGAGCTGTCTCAAAGTAAGAGCTCCCACCTTTTTCCCTTGTTTTCTTAACTGATCAACTGCTTCCTTTGCAGTTTCATAGCTGGAGCCCAGTAAAATAAGCAGCGTCTCTGCATCCTCTGCCTGATATGCCTCTATCTCATGATATGCTCGCCCCGTTAATTCCTGGTATTCGTGAAAAATCCTTTCTATGACCGTTTTCGCTTCTTCCATTGCTAAATGCAGCTGATATTTATTGTTCCCTAAATCCGGCTCGTTCATATACGATCCAATCGAAACGGGATGCTCCGGATCCAGCGCTGTATAAGCCGCCTCATATTTGCCCAGAAACTGCTGCACCTCTTCATCGTTTTCCCATATTTCACAGCGTCGCTTTTGATGAGAGGTAAAAAATCCATCAAAGGCCACAATGACCGGCAGCTTGACTATTTCTGCAATCTTTAAGGCGCATAGATTAAAATCATACACAGCCTGCGGCGACCCTGCGAATAAAATAATCCAGCCACAGCTTAGCGTATACATAATGTCACTGTGATCTCCTTTGATATCCAAGGGACCGGACACAGTGCGGCAGGCTACGTTGAGCACCATTGGAAATCGCGTACCTGCCTGAACAGGAAGCTGTTCCAGCGCATATAAAAGACCATTGGCACTGGTTGCATTAAAGACTCGCCCTCCGCCCGTTGATGCTCCATAGCAAATACCGGCTGCACTATGCTCTCCTTCAGCAGGCATCAGCGATATATCATGCAGTCCTTCTGCCTTTAAAAGATCCAGCTGCTCTGCAATCTGCGTAGAAGGCGTAATGGGATAATATCCCATTACATGATAATTGATCTGCTTTGCTGCATAGGCAGCCAGCTCATTCCCGCTCTCAAATACAACCTTTTGTTTAATTTTCATTGATGGATGCCTCCTTCTGCGCTGACCGGCTTTTCTTTTAGATATGCTTCGCTTGTAATCCATGAATTAGCTCCCACACAGTTAAAGTCAATATGCTCTGCAATGAGATCCTGATTCCGGACAAAATGCGGAATCTTCGGATAATTTCGTTCCTCTTCTGCTGTTAATGCCTGTGTCGGGCAAACGGCAACGCAGCGC
>CANOUM010000209.1 GCA_947570515.1 uncultured Clostridia bacterium | reverse complement strand
CCAAAACCTGCTCGAACACGATTTAAGATCACATTAGCCACCATAATCTGTCCCTGCAGATCTTCTCCTCCTGCTTCTGCCATCACAATCATGGAAAGAATATCACGCTCTGAAAGTCCTACGTTCATAGCCGCGTTATGAGAAATCCTAAAAGAATGCTGGGCAGCTCTCGTCTGCGCTTCTTCCTCTTCTTTTTTTGCTTGCATAATTTCATCTAACTGAATGGATGCATCTTCAATATGTTTCTCCAAAACGTGCTGCACTGCTTCTTCCAGAATGACCTCTTCTTCAACTACACTCTGTTCGTGATTCATATACGCCTTTTGAAGCGGCGATTCATAGCTATATGCACTAATGTCATATGCAAAACCAGTAGATACGGCTACCATAACACTGAGCACCATAAAACAAATTCGACCTTTCACAATACCTCCTTTTGAATAGTTAACTAAACCATTCACAATCGAGAAAGATTTCCGGTAATTTTTTACCGCTTTACTCAATTATATGAAATTATAAGAGGTAATATGCAGAAAGTCAATCAATTTGAAATTATTTCGTCATATTGTATAATCAAAAATATCTTATTTTGTAACTATTATACATATTTATTAATTATTTTGTATTTTTTAGTTAACACTTTTGTAATATTTATCATTAATTCCTTTCTCACCTTCCGGCTGAAGCCAGTCCGTGTTGGGCTTACAAATCAATCGGGCATCCAAATAGGCTTGATCTAAACGCAAAACCGTCTGCCCTTGATAGCTGCCAGAGGGATTTTTTTGTACGACCAACGCAGCATCTGTATTGCTATCATCCTCTAAGCATAATGGAAGCATCAGACTCATACAATTTCCTTTCGGAAAATAACAAGGAATTGCTGTTCTAAAGTTCCATCTTACCCTTTTTAATGCAATCTCAATGGCGTCCTCCATGCGGCTTCTCAATCTACGAAATATCTTATCATTCTCCGCAATATAATTTGACAAAGAAGTATACGCCTGCTTTTGAGCTTCGCTCCCTCTGGCTCTGCTCTCTAACGCTGCAATCCTCTCAAGCGCCTGATCATCGCCATAACAGCATTCCCTCAAATACCCCAATGGCAATCGATGCAGATTATCAATGATGATATGCTCATAATCTGTCAACAATTCCTTTGTCAAGTCATATATCAAATCCTCATTTTTTTCCACATAGCTAGGTACCTGCGGCAAAGGATTAAAATAACTGGTCAGTAGCTTCCCATATCCATCTTTTCCTCTGATTCCAGCCATGGCAAAGGCCTCAAACTTCCACTCTTCTTTTCCTTTCTGAGAATTGGGGACAAAGCAGGCGTAGATATCATCATAATGATTATTCACCAATCCTGTATTGAAAGCAGCAAATTGACGATCCTGTGAAATACAGACCTTATCCTCCTGAAGCAACCGATAAAAAGTATACTGCATATATTTTTTTAAAATAAAATATCGCCCATAGTGCCACTGATCATCCCATCTTTCCGGAAGCGCTAAATCAGCCAATTCTTTGAGGAAATCCTGCCAATATCCAAGATCTGCAAAATACTCTAAAGATTTTCCCGGCGGAATCGGATGCTCTTCTTCCCGGTCATCCTCTTCCTGCTCTTTTTTCGGAGATCCCACAAAACTCAAATACCATTGTTTTCCATAAGGACGCTCATTTTTCTTAAGAACAGCAATCATATCCTCTTCTTCAGAAACAACCGGAAAAGTAATCGAATAGCTTCTAGCCTGTACTGTTTTCTCCTCTAAACTTTTATGATAGGCGGCCGCTAATTCTTTCTCCGGCTGCCTCATACCGCGCCGTTTCAAAAACTCTATGATTTTAGGCGGCAGATAAGCCAATCTTGCAAACTCACTCACCTGTTCCAAATGTTCCGGCGCAGATGCCTCCTGCATGCTTTTTTTATTCTTCGCTTCAGATTCCTCTTTATTTTCCTGTAATACTGCAGAATCTGTTAAAGGTCTCTCTAATATGGTAATCAGTACATTCGGCACCTCATGGATCACTACATCTTTCATTGCTAAATAGGCTGACATCTCCTGCAGCATATTTTTCATTTTAGAAAAGCCGTAGTTTTTAGGAGAGAACCCTCTTTCAACTAAGTATTTACTGATTTTAGCCATATGCAGCTCCTCTTCCTTAGGGAACTTGCCGCACAAAATCTGATAAATTTTTCTTTTTTCCTGATCCGTAAATTTTTCTTTTCTTCCTTCTGTCATATCTTTTGATGAAAAAGACTGTGCAAACTGAGGATAGCGTCTTTCATATGGTGTATTCCCCTGTTTGGTTTGCACGCTGCGTGCCACAAGACGCTTGAAATTTTGGCCTTTTCTCTGCACGCCTCCTATTTTCAGCAGCCCTGCTCCCATTTCATTCTCCAGTTCTGCCATTTCAGATGATGTAGGACTCCAAACAACATTTTTAGTTTCTTCTGGCTGCATTCTCTGTTTTTCTTGCGGCCACGGCCGCAATATGATATTGGAATTAGAGTGACCATCATATTCATAATCTTCTAATACAATAAATTCTTTCAATTCTTTCATTAAATTTTTCATGCGCGCAAAACCGTATCTGCGGCATCCATGCCCCGAGGCTGTCAGCTCTTTCCCTACTGCTGAAAGCGCATAAGGCTCATTGAAATTTAACTTTTTAATTAAAAGTTCATAAATTTCTTTTTTATTCAGTTCTGTAATCATACATGTATTAATCCTCTCAATTTTGATTGCTGAATTTATAAGATAATCTCATTAAACTATCTGATAAATGAACATTCTCTACGATAACCGTTGGATCTGCTAATTGTAAATCAATAGATGCAAAATTCCAAATGCCTTTAACGCCGCATTCTACCAACAAATTAGCCATATGAATCGCTTCTGCTTTAGGGATCGTAAGTACACCAATATCAACCACATTTTCGCTGATATATTGTTCAAGATTTTCTATAGATTGTACGGTTCTTCCGCCAATCGTCTGTCCGATAATCCCGGGGGCAATATCGAACATTGCAATGACATGAAATCCTCTTTTTTCAAAATTTGTGTAATTTACGAGCGCCTGCCCTAAATGTCCCGCTCCAATAATAATAATATTATGAACTTGATCAATCCCCAATATACGGGCTACCTCCTGATATAGTACCTCCACGTGATATCCATATCCCTGCTGACCAAATTCACCAAAATGATTCAGATCCTGTCTCACCTGCGATGCAGTAAGCCCCATCCTGCGGCTTAACTCTCCTGACGAGATTCTGGTAACATTATTATTCAGGAGCTCTCCCAGATATCGATAATATCTGGGCAATCTTCGAATCACGGCATCAGAAATATATTTTCGGTTTACCATACGAAGAACTCCTCATGT
>CANOUM010000208.1 GCA_947570515.1 uncultured Clostridia bacterium | reverse complement strand
ACTTATGATATAATAAAGATACAGAACGAGCGCAAGAATCCCGCAGGGATTTCTTGCCCAGTTCGGCGAAGAATGAGCTGAACTGGTGGTATAATAAAGATACAGAACGACCGCAAGAATCCTGCAGGGATTTCTTGCCAAGTTCGCTGAAAGCGAACTTTTACGCAGCTAGATATATTTCGGCTAATCAAGTATTTGTGCTGTGCGATATCTTTATTGAAATACAGAACATAAACACACCAATATAGGAGTAAAATTATGTTTTTAGATCATTTGGATCAGCTGGATCAAAAAATCGTCAAGCTGCTCATTCACAATGCCCGTATGTCCTACTCAGAGATCGGCGAGATGGTAGGCCTTTCACGTGTTGCGGTAAAAGCACGGATCAAAGCAATGGAAGACAAAGGCATCATCGAAGAATATACAACTATCATCAATCCACAAAAAATCAGCGGCGCCGTTTCCTGTTATTTTGAATTAGAAGTAAAACCGGAAGCACTGGAGACCGTTATCCAAATTTTAAATGATCACAATACCGTCACGCAAATCTACCGGGTAACGGGGCAAAACAAACTGCATGTCCACGCAGTAGCCGCCGGACAAGAAGAGATGGAGCAGTTTCTAAAAAGTACGATCGATCAGCTTCCGGGAACCATAGAAGTCAGCTGCAATATGATTTTATCCCGTATCAAGGACGTAAAAGGGCTGCGTTTATAAGAAGCTGCAAAGCAGCAAAAAGAGGAGGCAAACAATGAAACGATGGATTCCCATGGACAGATATCATATCAGCGGACTTGAGGCTTGGCTTTCAGAGCTGGCAAAAGAAGGCTGGAAGCTGCAGAAGATGGGGCGTTTTTTTGCATATTTTGAAAAAAAGGAAGAAAAGAGATATGCTTATCATATAGAAATCAAAGCAGAGGATGAGGAGAGAGAAGAAGAGCTTAAAGCAGATGGCTGGGAATATATCAGTGATATGGGAAAGAATTTTGCGATATACGGTTCCACGCGCAAAACTATAAAAGTACCGCCATATTCACAGGAGGCAATCAAAAGGTTAAAAAAAGAACAGCTTCAGGTAGGCTCCAGAGCGATATGGATGCTGCTTTTACTGATCTTTTTAATTGCGCTAGGATATCAGCTGTATGCACAGGAATTTGTGATGTGCACTTTAGATGATGCTATGATGGGGCTGTATCTGCTCTTAATGATTTATAATATACAGGAGATGGGGCTGGCTCTTCGCAGACGGCGTTTTTTAAAGCGTCTGCAGGAAGGAAAGGCCACTGCGATTTCAAAACGTCATACAACGGCTGCAGTTTGTCTTATTTTGACCGGTTTACTCGTAGCAGAAGGCAGTTTGTGGGGTATTCGTGAGCTTCAGAGCTGGCAGGGAGATATTGCACAGGCAGACATTGTATACACATCCCTTGAAGAGCTAGAGATCACAGAGGTTTCAAGTGAGGTGACAAGAAAAGAGTTTGGCAATACAGCCGAATTTTCAACATCTTTTTTAGTGCCGATACAATATGAGCTCAGGCAAAGCGGGCATACTGCATCAGGCAGTGAACCTGTTCTGCAAATGAAATATGATGAAGCAGTGAATGAAATGCTTGCCTCAAGGCTTTTGAAGGCAAGAGTAGTTTCTATGCTTCGCTGGAATGAATCGATTCAGGCACAGGAGGTAGAAATTATGGGCGCAGAAGAGGCGTATGCAGCATCGTATCAAAGTATGCAGTATTTATTTATGAGGCAGGGTTCAAAAGTGCTTTCTATCTTCTATATGGGAAATCAGGATCTAACAGAAAGAGCTTCTGTTTTTTTGAAAATGTTCAATGAAAAAGAAGCAAGTGCAGCAGAAACAAGAGCATGGCAAGACGAGATTTACAATAGATGAAATGTACGCAAAAGAAAGATGCCGCCAAAGAGGGTAAAGCAAGAGACAAGGGTAGTCATGATTAGGATTTGGGCAGCAAGCTGATCGTCGGAATGCATGTTCTTTGCCATAATATATCCGGACACAGCGCTCGGAGCCATAAATAAAATGAAAATCGCACCCAATTCGCCATTTCGGAATCCAAGCAAGATGGCAAGTGTCAGAACAATTGCAGGAATTACCACAAGCTTGATGGCAGTTGCCAAGCAAGACAGTGCAAAATTTTTTCTGGCAGCCTGAAACGTAAACTGGCCTCCCAGGCAAATCAGGGAAAGTGGTGTAGTTAAAGAAGCAATTTGTGATAAGCTTTTGGTAACAAGGGCGGGCAGCTTCCAGTGGAAAATCGAAAAAGGAAGACCTAGGGCAATTCCAATAATCAAAGGATTGGCAACAATATCTTTAATTAAAGCTTTGAGAGATATTTTATGTGTGGCATCACGATCTGGACTAAATACCGTGAGGATGATGACGGCCAGAGCATTATAGAGCGGAATCGTAAAAGGTAACAAGAGCGAGGTAGGAGCAGCTCCGGTTTCGCCAAACATATTGATGGCAAGCGGTACACCTAAAATGGCAAAATTGCCTCGGTAGATGCCCTGAATCATAGCGCCGCGCCGGGCGTTTTCTTTAATGAACCGAGGAATAAGCAGACAAAGGAGAAGAATGCTGGTCAAAGTCGCGCTCAAGCTAAAGAGAATTAATTTAGGATTAAAAGCCTGTGTAAAATCAGCATTGGAAATCTGTTGAAAAAGCAGGACAGGAAGAGCCAGCTTAAACCCAAGCGTAGTTCCCACCTGAATAAAGGAATCGTTTATAATATGGCGCCGCCGCAATAGGTATCCGATCAGAATTAAAACAAATAAAGGAACGACGCTTTCTAAACTATAAAATAAATGATCCATATGTAA
Organism: uncultured Clostridia bacterium; assembly: GCA_947570515.1. Lineage (GTDB taxonomy): Bacteria > Bacillota > Clostridia > Lachnospirales > Bianqueaceae > CALWPV01. The sequence goes on along the minus strand of CANOUM010000208.1, from coordinate 554 downwards.
AAATCCTTTCTTGAAAAATACAGAACGAGCGAAGAAATCTCGCAGAGCCTTCTTGTTTACAATATCAGATATGCACTTAGTCTGTCAATCAATTCTAACACTATGATAGTGTATAAACGTATAAGACCATCATGCAGAGCGGAGTGTCTGTCATGATGGTCTTATACAATATTATAAAAATTGACGTGTACTTTTTTTGAGCATATACAAGCAGGGGCAAAAGCGTGTAATTCCCTCAGCAATTTTCATACTTCCTATTACAGCCAGTATCGGGTGAGATTTTTTATGCTGACAAGAAAGCAGAAAACATCCCGCCATAATTCTAAGATAGGCATCTAAAAGTCCCACGTTGCGACGAATCTTTTTCATATTCTTTACCTCTTTTCTAAGTTTATGAATAGTTTGCGGAAAATGTGAAAATCTATGCAAATAAATCTTTGATTGCAGTTTTTAAAAATATCGTGTATAATTTTTAATATCAAATAAACTGGAGGTAGTGTGGAAAATTACTATGAGCTTACTCATTGAAAAAGGAACAGTGATAGATCCCGCTT
>CANOUM010000207.1 GCA_947570515.1 uncultured Clostridia bacterium | reverse complement strand
CGCTTGTCATATCCGAGGGAGCAAACAACTGTTTCAGCGTCATAAATTACGTTTCACACTCCTTTTTTCACATAGTATCGTTTATTGTAACACAAAAACCGTCGCTTTGTCACCTGTTTTTTTACTTGTTCCTTCGCATCTGCTGTGCTATCATATCCTCAGAAAGGAATCCATCATGAAACTATCTGAGATTATCTCCATGCCGCTTGAATGCGGCGGCATCGGACGCTGCGGCAAATGTAAGGTCCGCGCCAGCGGCGCTCTGTCCCCGCTCTCTTCTCAAGAGCGCGCCCTGCTTACGCAGGAAGAAATCGAAGCCGGCTACCGTCTCGCCTGTATGACAGAAATCGAAGGCGCCTATGCGATTCACGATCTTCCATCGGAAAACCTGGCTGTTCAGCTAGACTTTGAGCAGCCCACCTGTATTTCACCTGCAAGCGGTAAAGGAGTCGGCGCTGCCATCGATATTGGTACTACCACGCTGGCCGCCTATTGGTATGATCTATCCAGCAAAAGACTGCTGAGCCAAAAATCTGCCCCAAATCCACAGCGCATTTTTGGAGCTGATGTCATCAGCCGTATGGATCATGCTGCCAAAGGGCGACTGCCTCAGCTAAGCGCCTGCCTGCGTCAGGCTATTCTCTCTCTTTTACCGCGGACCTATGAGCGCCTGGTTTTGACAGGAAACACCACGATGCTCTACCTCCTGTGCGGCTATGATCCTGCTGAGCTTGCAGCAGCTCCTTTTCATGCCCGGCACTTATTCGGCTTTCAAAAGGATTCCGTCATGCTGCCGCCCTGTTTCTCTGCTTATATCGGCGCCGATATTGCCTGCGCTGCTCTGGCAGCAGGCTTTGCCTCGCATGTACCAGAAAAACCAACTTTACTGCTCGATATCGGTACCAATGGAGAAATGCTGCTGGCTGCTAACGGCTTGCTGTATGGCTGCTCTGCCGCTGCCGGTCCTGCCTTTGAAGGCAGTCATATTTCCTGCGGCCTTCCCTCCGTGTCTGGTGCAATCTGCTGTGTTCATTCTGATTTTTCTTATGAAACCATCGAAAATTCTCCGGCTAAAGGCTACTGCGGTTCCGGCATTTTAGATATGATGGCTGTCTTATTAAATCACGGCGCTTTGTTGCCCTCCGGTGTTTTAGCTGCTTGGCCGTCCCCCTCTCTTCCCCCGCTCACTCAGCAGGATATTCGCGAAATCCAGCTTGCCAAAGCGGCGATTGCAGCCGCCTGTCAGTCTCTTATGCATGCCGCCCATGTGGAAGAACTAGACACCATTTATCTGGCGGGCGGTTTTGGCAGCCAGCTTTCACCGGAAAGTGCGCGCCGGATCGGCCTTTTGCCGCCGTCTTGCCACACCATTACATTAGGCAATGCCGCCGGCCTCGGTGCTGCCATGCTGCTGTTACAGCCCGCTTTGCTGGAGAAGCTACTGGAACTCAAAAAATCGTTTCGATTATGTGAGCTGGCCGACGATTCTTTTTTCACCGATGCATTTATGCGCTGTATGACCTTTCCGACTTAAAAAGAGCCCCGGCAAAACCACATTTTAGATGGTTTTGCCGGGGCTTAGTTTTTACAGAAATGTTCTACAATTCTCTTCTTTATTTCTCACAGAAAAACTCAATCACTTCTTGATTCGGACCAATCACAAAGGCAATCTGAATGGGCAGCGCTCCTCCCAGATTTCCCTCTGTCGGCTTAGTCTTTTCAATCGCACCCGCCGCAATGGCGTTGGCAAAATCCTGCTCGACATCACTGCTCTTTAAGGCGATATGTTCAAAGCGCGGCTTCTCCTCGGCTGCCTCACTGCCGCCGGCAAATATCTCCAAAATATTGCCGCCGCCCACATCCAGCATAGCTCCCTGCTTGTCACCCTCTCCCCAGCTGCGAATGACACTGCAGCCTAGCTTTACATAAAAATCAATTGTTTGCTGCATATTTTGCGCTCTTAGCGCTACATGATGAAATCCTTCTCTTGTACTCATGGTGAATCTCCTTTTTCTCGTATTGTAACTATATTTACATTATATCGAATTGTCCTTGAAAGGTAAAGCTTGATTTTTTCATGGGCTTTGGTATAATAAATGCGGCTGGATATATTCTGCTATGCCGTACATACAATGCCACAACGTGGCCGCATAAGGAGATTGATACAATGAGAATTACGAAACAGACAACAATGGGCGAAATGCTTCAATATGATATTGGAATCGCACAGGTCCTGATGGAATCCGGAATGCACTGCATCGGATGCCCCTCTTCGGTGGGAGAATCACTGGAAATGGCATGTATGGTACATGGCATTGACGCAGATGAGGTATTAAGATCCATTCATGAGTACCTGGAGCAAAAAGAAGAAGCGTAAACGCCTGTTTATTAAGAGCATCCTCCATACGGAAGATGCTTTTATATTATGACGACAATGAAAGGATATTTTCATGAATCATTGTGGAACACAAAAACTAGAAACAGACCGGTTAATTCTAAGAAGGTATATAGATGCGGATGCTGCCGCAATGTATAAAAACTGGGCATCCGATAAAGAAGTTACGAAATTTTTGATGTGGCAGGCTCATGCAAGCCAAACAGTAAGCGAAAGTGTAATACAAGATTGGATAAAACAGTACGCTAACAAAAATTATTATAACTGGGCTATTATTTTAAAAGATAACGGAGCAGAACCCATTGGCAATATTGCCGTAGTCGATATGAAAGAAGAAACTTCCATGGCTCATATCGGCTACTGCCTCGGACGGCCATGGTGGCATAAGGGGATTACTTCAGAAGCTCTCAAAGCGGTTATGGATTTTTTGTTTGATTCAGTAAATGTAAATCGGATTGAATTAAGACATGACCCAAGAAATCCTAACTCCGGAAAGGTAATGAAAAAGTGCGGAATGAAGTATGAAGGAACTTTACGTAGCTCTGATTGGAATAATCAGGGTATTTGTGATGCTTGCTATTATGCTTTGTTAAAATCAGAGCGCTGATATTATATTTGCAAAACAAAAAGACTTCTTACCGATTGGGTAAGAGGTCTTTTGTTGTCTGCATTTCTGCTCTATTTATGAACCGCCATGCCATTGTAAATTTACGTCATGCTGTCAACTCGCGGCCATCATAATCCACTACCAGCTCTGTGCCCGGCTCCAGATCCTCAGCGATCATTTTGCGCGCCAGGAAAGTCTCCAGCCTTTGCTGCACAAACCGCTTCAGCGGCCGCGCCCCGTAGATCGGATCATACCCGCCTTCGATCAGATACTGCTTGGCCCTATCCGTCAGGCGCAGTGAAATCTGCCGCTCCATCAGACGCCGGCGCAGATCCTCCAAAAGCAGATCCACAATGCAGCTGATAGTTTCTTTGGTGAGCGGCTTATAGAACACGATCTCATCCAGCCGGTTCAAAAATTCGGGTCTGAAGGATTGCTTCAAAAGC
>CANOUM010000206.1 GCA_947570515.1 uncultured Clostridia bacterium | reverse complement strand
ATGGTTGATACAGGGTGCATAGGCAATGATCAAAGAGGGACCCGGATATGCCTCAGCCTCGCGAATGGCCTTCAGTGTCTGGTTGTTATCAGCACCCATCGCAATCTGAGCTACATAGATATAACCATAAGACATAGCGATCTCTGCCAGACTCTTCTTTGCAATAGCCTTACCAGCTGCTGCAAACTGAGCTACCTGACCGATCTGAGATGCCTTAGATGCCTGACCGCCGGTATTGGAGTAAACCTCGGTATCAAATACCATAATGTTTACATCTTCGCCCTGCGCCAGTACATGATCAACACCGCCGAAGCCGATGTCATATGCCCATCCGTCACCACCGAAGATCCATACGGACTTCTTAGCCAGATATTCCTTATTATCTACGATATCCTTGCACAGATCGCAATTAGCGCCTTGCTTCTCGATGGCAGCCACCAAAGCCTTAGCGGCAGGCGTATTCTTTTCACCGTCATTCACGGTATCCAGATATTCCTTAGCAGCAGCTTTGACTTCTTCTGCAGCCTGATCGGCTTCCAGAATTGCTTTTACATCTTCGATCAGACGGGTTCTGATTGCTTTCTGTCCCAGATACATACCATAGCCATGCTCAGCGTTATCCTCAAACAGAGAGTTAGCCCAAGCAGGACCATGACCTTCTTTATTAACCGTGTACGGTGAGGTAGCAGCAGGACCGCCCCAGATAGAGGAACAGCCGGTTGCATTGGAAATGTACATTCTGTCACCGAACAGCTGTGTAATTAAACGAGCATAAGAGGTCTCTGCACAACCTGCACAGGAGCCGGAGAACTCAAGCAGCGGCTGTTTGTACTGGCTGGTAATCGCATTGATCGTCTTGGTCACTTCCGGCTTCTCGGAAACATTGGCTACGCAGTAATCAAAGACTTCCTGCTGAGCATCCTGAGATTCACGAGGAACCATTGTCAGAGACTTGGTGGGACAAACGCCTACGCAGACGCCGCATCCCATACAGTCCATAGGAGATACTGCCAGCGTATACGCATATCCGTTTTTCGCAACAGTCTTCTCTTTTTCTGCAATCTTGATATGAGCCGGAGCAGCTGCCTTCTCTTCCTCAGACAAAGCATATGGACGAATGGTAGCATGCGGGCAAACGAATGCACATTTATTACATCCGATACAGGTTTCGTTATTCCACTCAGGAACATTAACGGCAACGCCGCGCTTCTCATAAGCAGAAGCGCCCTGCTCAAAAGTACCGTCTGCATGATCAACGAAAGCAGATACCGGCAGAGAATCGCCATCCATTTTGCCAACAGGCGTCAGGATATTGTCGACCATCTTAACCAGCTTAGCCGGACCCTGTGTCTTAGGAGCTTCAACCGTATCAACGGCATTTGCCCAATCAGCAGGCACATCAATCTTAACAAATGCAGACACACCGGCGTCAATCGCCTTGTGGTTCTTATCAACTACGTCCTGACCCTTCTTCAGGTAGGATTTGGTAGCTGCATCTTTCATGTACTGAATGGCTTCTTCGATCGGAAGCACCTTGGCCAGTGCAAAGAAGGAAGCCTGCAGAATGGTGTTGGTTCTCTTGCCCATACCAACCTGCTCGATAGCATTTACGGTATACAGCTGAATGTTGTTTTTAGCAATATACTGCTTGGTTTCTGCATTCAGATGGTTGTTCAGCTCTTCCGGAGTCCACTGACAGTTGATCAGGAATACTCCGCCGGGCTTAACGTCATTGACCATCTTATAACCCTTCAGAATATAGGAAGGATTGTGGCAGGCAACAAAGTCAGCCTTGTTAATGTAGTAAGGGCTCTTGATCGGCTTATCGCCAAAACGCAGATGAGAAATGGTGATACCGCCGGTCTTCTTGGAGTCATACTGGAAATATGCCTGTACATATTTGTTGGTATGATCGCCGATAATTTTGATGGAGTTCTTGTTTGCGCCAACAGTACCGTCGCCGCCCAGACCCCAGAATTTGCACTCAATCGTGCCTTCTGCTGCCGTATTGGGAGAGGGCTTCTCTTCCAGAGACAGATTGGTCACATCATCCTGAATACCAATGGTAAACTGGTTCTTCGGATTTTCTTTCTTCAGCTCTTCATATACAGCGAATACGCTTGACGGAGGCGTATCTTTGGAACCAAGACCATAACGGCCGCCTACCACCTTTGTGGTTACGCCATGCGTAGCCAGTGCGGTTACTACGTCTAAGTACAGGGGCTCGCCCAATGCGCCGGGCTCTTTGGTTCTGTCCAAAACCGCAATCTTCTTAGCGGTGGAAGGAATTGCCTCGATGAGCTTTTCAGCAGAGAACGGACGATACAGTCTTACTTTTACAAGTCCGACTTTTTCGCCTGCGGCGGTTAAGTAATCGATAACTTCTTCGGCTACATCACAGATGGAACCCATTGCTACGATGACGCGCTCTGCATCCGGTGCGCCGTAGTAGTTGAACAGCTTGTAGTCGGTGCCGAGCTTGGCATTGACTTTGTCCATGTACTCTTCTACAATACCGGGCACTGCCTCGTAATACTGGTTGCAGGCCTCACGGTGCTGGAAGAAGATATCGCCGTTCTCATGGGAGCCACGCATAACCGGGTGCTCCGGATTGAGGGCACGATTGCGGAATGCCTTAACAGCGTCCATATCAACCATATCTTTGAGATCATCGTAATCCCATACTTCGATTTTCTGAATCTCATGAGAGGTACGGAAACCGTCGAAGAAGTTGATGAACGGAACGCGGCCCTTGATGGCAGCCAGATGCGCAACAGCACCTAAGTCCATAACTTCCTGTGGATTAGTCTCAGCCAGCATAGCAAAACCGGTCTGACGACATGCATATACGTCAGAATGGTCGCCGAAAATGTTTAATGCGTGGGAAGCCACACATCTGGCGGATACATGAAAAACAGTCGGCAACAGCTCGCCGGCAATTTTGTACATGTTCGGGATCATCAGGAGCAGGCCCTGAGATGCGGTATAAGTAGTGGTTAAAGCACCGGCTGCCAGAGAGCCGTGTACGGTACCGGAAGCACCGGCTTCGGACTGCATTTCGGCTACTTTAACGGTAGTACCGAAAATGTTTTTAAGGCCCTGTGCAGACCACTGGTCTACATAGTCGGCCATGGGGCTAGATGGGGTAATCGGGTAAATGCCCGCAACCTCGGTAAATGCGTATGACACATGAGCCGCGGCATTATTACCATCCATGGTTTTCATTTTTCTTGCCATAGTAATTCTCCCTTTCCTCATTTTTACGTTTGTAAAAACGCATCATTGAATATCAGCCATTCATTTGAGTGAAATTTCAGACAAACAAATGTATTTGGCATGATTACATAAAATTAGTCTAAGGCCAGCTTCGATTTTATCACTTTTTCCCTAATATGTAAAGAGCTAAACAAAATATTTACGCTGGTAAAAAGTACCGCTGACCCGTTCTATCTCTAAGCATAAAACAGAAC
>CANOUM010000205.1 GCA_947570515.1 uncultured Clostridia bacterium | reverse complement strand
CCGTGAACAGCAATGGAAAAAACGGCGCTGTCAGGCGTTGTGAATACGGCAATGAGAGGCTCGGCTAAAAATAAGGGAAGGATTGTCATAAGCAGTGAGGTGACGGTGACAAACCCCAGACAAATGCGGAAAATGCGATGTAGATTTTGAATATTGCCGGCACCGTAATTGTAGCTGATGAGCGGAGCAACGCCGCTTGAGTAGCCCATATAAACAGCGGTAAAGACAAACTGACTGTATAGGACAATGGAGATGGCTGCCAGTCCATCCTCACCTAAAACCTGCAGCGTAACGATGTTGAGGACAAGAAAGATGAGTGCAGTCGCGACGTTGGAGACAAATACGGAGCTTCCGTTAGCTAAAGCCTGCAGTAAGAGACGGATGCGTAGACGAGGACGCTTGAAGGAAAGCCCGTCTTTATTATGTGAAAAGAAAATAAGACCAGTAGCTGCAGGGATGAGATAACCAGTTAATGTGGCCAGTGCTGCTCCGCTGATGCCCAGATGAAAAATGGCGATAAATACATAGTCAAGAATGGCGTTGGTGATTCCGGCTGCGATAGAAGAAATGAGTCCGAGATTGGGGCGTCCGGCGGTAATGAAATAATTTTGAAAAATCAGCTGCAGCATATAAGCCGGAAAACCGCAAACACTGACAAAAAAATAATCCCGGCAATAGGGGTAGAGACGGTCATTAGCGCCTAATGCATAAAGCAAGGGTTTCATGGCTAATAGACAAAAAACAGAAAAACAAATCACAAGTAAAAAAGAAAAGAGAGTAAAGAAGGAAAGGTCTTCACAAGCTTCTGTATGACGGCCTTCTCCTAATTTTTTTGCTAAAACAGCATTGCCGCCGGCGCCAAGCATAGAGCCAAGGCCAATGACGATATAGATAACAGGGTATACGATATTAGTGGCAGAAATGGCATCTGCTCCCACCAAACGGGAAATGAAGATACCGTCGACCATCGAATAAATAGAAGTGAATACCATCATAATGATAGTAGGAAATGTAAAACGAAATAAAGAAGAAACGGAAATTTTCCGTTCCAGTTGTTGCGCTGACATAATGAAATAAATCCTTTCGTAAATTTTGTGATCACAATTGCTATCATAAACTATGGGGTTAGACCATAGTCAAGCGCTTTATGAGATTTTTAGAGTATGAAATTTTTTAAAATGGTTTGCATGTATCAAGATCTGTGGTAAAATAAACCGGTAAGGCAGTTTTACTAATCTAATCCTTATAAAAGCGGAGGAATCGATGAAAGAGTTAAGAAAAGATGCTAAGATCGAAACACAATGCCTCCATGCCGGTTATACGCCGAAAAATGGAGAGCCGCGTGTGGTTCCGATCGTACAGAGTACTACCTATTGTTTTGATTCAACGGATCATATCGCAGCGCTGTTTGATATGCCCACTGAATATATGTATTCTCGGTTTGCAAATCCGACCTGTGATGCTGTAGAGAAAAAAATTGCAGCCTTAGAAGGGGGAGCCGGGGCGATGCTCACAAGCAGCGGCCAGGCGGCTAGCCTGCTTTCTATTTTGAATCTGTGTAATGCCGGCGATAGCTTTATTGCTGCTTCTACGATTTACGGCGGTACGATTAACTTGTTTGCTGTAACTCTTAAAAAACTGGGAATCGAATGTATCTGGGTAGACAGCGGGGCTAGTGAAGAGGAGATTCAGGCTGCGTTCAAGCCTAATACAAAAGCGGTATTTGGCGAGACACTGGCGAATCCGGCGCTGGTTGTTTTTGATATCGAGCGTTTTGCTAAAGTAGCACATCAAAATGGTGTACCGCTTATTGTGGATAATACCTTTGCAACACCTTATTTGTGCAGACCTTTTGAATTTGGGGCTGATATTGTGGTACACTCCACCACAAAGTATATGGATGGACATGCACTGCAGGTAGGCGGTGTGATTGTAGACAGCGGGAATTTTGACTGGGCTGCCAGCGGCAAATTCCCTGAATTTACAGAGCCGGATGAAAGCTATCACGGCGTAGTCTATACGCGTGATTTTGGTAATTTGGCCTATATTATCAAAGCGCGTATGCAGCTGATGAGAGATTTTGGTTGTTATCCGGCTGCCAATTCAGCCTTTTTGCTGAATCTTGGTTTGGAGACTTTGCCAGTGCGCATGAAGCAGTATTGTGAAAATGCATTACAGGTGGCTTCCATGCTGGAACAATCGGATAAGGTTGCTTCTGTGAACTATCCGGGCTTGTCCTCCAATCCGTATCATGAAATGGCGCAGAAATATCTGCCCAAGGGATGCAGCGGAGTCATCTCCTTCTCCATTAAAGGAGGACGCCAGAATGCGGTGAAATTTATGGATAGTCTTGAACTGGCCTCTAATGTAGTGCATGTGGCAGATATTCGTACCTGTGTGCTTCATCCTGCGTCTGCAACGCACCGGCAGCTTACAGATGAGCAGCTGGTAGCGGCAGGAATTGACGGCGGGATGATTCGCCTGTCTGTGGGATTGGAAAACGTAGAAGATATTATGGCGGATGTACAGCAGGCCTTAGATAAAATCTGAGGAATTTATAGGCAGCTTCTGAGCCTTATCGGACGAGTCCGATAAGGCTCTTATAATTTGAAAATTATTTATTATCAAAATATTGAAAGATGGAGAAAAGAAAAATCACTAAAAAATGAAGGAAAACTTTCAAAAAAGGGTTGAAAATTCAAAGTAATCTGCTATAATGATACTGCTTTATGAAGGAATTACATCATATGAAGATTTGTGATTCTAAAAAATGCTTTGTAAAGATAAAATGGAGGAAATCATGCAGTATCGTATTGAACGTGACTCGATTGGAGAAAAGGAAGTTCCGGTTGACGCATATTATGGAGTACAGGCCCTGAGAGGTCATGAAAATTTTCATATTACCGGTCATCGACTGGAGAAAGAATTTATTGAAAGCTTGGCGGAGATCAAAATCGCATGTGCAACCATTAACCACGAGTGTGGGGAATTGGATAAGAATATTTGCGATGCAATTTGTCAGGCATGTCGAGAGATTCTGGAAGGCAAATTTCATAATGAATTTATCTGTGATCCGGTACAGGGCAGTGCCGGTACCACCATTAACATGAATGCCAACGAAGTGATTGCGAATCGTGCAATTGAAATTCTGGGGGGCGTAAAAGGAAATTATAAGATCGTACATCCGAATGACCATGTCAATCGTGCACAGTCTACAAATGATGTCATTCCTACGGCCGGCAAGATGACGGCAATTAAGCTGATGAAGAAGGCCAAATTCCAGCTGGAGCGTTTGGAAAAGGCTTTAGCTATGAAGGAAAAGGAATTTTGGAATGTGGTTAAGATGGGGCGCACAGAGATGCAGGATGCAGTGCCGATTCGCTTGGGTCAGGAATTTGGAGCATATCGCTGTGCTATTAAACGAGATCTTCGGCGCTTTGATCTGGCGATAGAGGAGCTTTCTCATGTAAATATGG
>CANOUM010000204.1 GCA_947570515.1 uncultured Clostridia bacterium | reverse complement strand
GGAGCATAGCGCCGTTTGTTGTCAGCAGCCCGTTTCACGGTCTGTGTGTAGTTCCTTGTAAACTGACCTAATGGATTGTCAAAAAAACATTATCTGAGCTGGAGGAGCAGCTGAATAGTAGTTTTTTTAGAACAAGCCGTTCCTTCATTGTAAACTTAAAATATATACGGCAGATCGGCAAACGCGAGGTGCTGCTGCGCGATGGCTGCCGGATTCCGCTTTCAAAAGCGTATTATGAACCTCTTAACCGAGCTGTGATCGATTATTTTTGAGGAAAGACCATGGGATTACTGTCGAAGTTTGTGCATAAGCAATTGAGCAACTATCAAAGAAGCTTGATGGAGACGCATTATCAGGAAGTCGAGAATATGTATCAGGAAATGCGCGGATGGCGTCATGATTACAAAAATCACATTCAGGTGCTGAAGAGCTATGCTGATTCCGGTGATTTAGCTGCTGTGCAGCGGTATCTGGATGAGCTGGATGAGAATCTGATGCAAGTCAAAACCATGATTAAAACAGGGAATGCTATGACAGATGCCATTTTAAACAGTAAAATTTCGCTTGCCAGATCTAAACAGATTGAGGTAGTCGTGGATGCGCATATCCCGCTGGCCCTTACGACGTCGGAGGTAGATCTGTGTATTATTATTGGTAATTTGTTTGATAATGCAATTGAAGCGAGTTTACTGCTTCCGGAGGAAAAGAGGAGAATCCGCGTATATATGGACATGAAAAATACGCAGCTGTATATGTGTTTTACCAACCTGACAGCCTCGGGTAAAATGAAAAAAGAAAATGGTCGGTTTCAGACGACCAAGGGAGAAGGACATGGCTTTGGGCTCATTCGTGTAGATGATATTGTAGAGAAATACAGCGGATATCTGACAAGAGCCAGTGAAGACGGAGCCTTTACAACCGAAATTTTACTGCCCCAATAAAACCGAATTTCGTCCCCTGAAAGATACATTTCATCCCCTCATATTGTATAAGCACGCTCTCTTGTTGTAAAATAGGCCTATCGACCAAGGAAATTTTACGATGAGGGGGCGTTTTTATGGCGGAAAAAGTAAAAAAAGCTAAAGCAAGCTATACGATGTGGCAGAATAGCTTGTATATGATTAAAACGGCATGGCATCTGGAGAAGAGCGTGATCTTTATGGGAGTCTTAGAGGCGGTGATTGGTTTGGGGCTTGTGCTGGTTAACCTGCTGATCACTCCCAGTATTCTGAACGCGGTAGAAAGCGGCGCACCGCTTGGGCAGCTCTTTGGGATCATGGGAGGCTTTGCAGGACTTTTGGTGGTATTTCATGCGATGCAGCAATATGTCAATGGGATTACGGTGTATCCGAAGGTTACAGTTCGTACAGTTATTATAGGAAGGCTAATTGCCAAACTGACCAGAACCTCTTATCCCAATTTGCATGAAAAGCAGTTTAAGGTACTGGAAGAAAAAGCAGAGGAAGCAGTAGAATCTAATGCAGCAGCAACAGAGGGGATTTGGGCGACGCTGACGAAGCTTTTGCAGAATATAATGGGGTTTGTGATTTATATGCTGCTGCTCTCAGATCTCAATGCATTTTTGATCGGTGTTGTGCTGTTGACAGCAGTTTTGGGATACTTTGCCAACCACGCTGTCAATCAATATGGGTATCGTCATCGCGAAGAGATGGCGTCTCAGAGAAAACAAATCGGGTATATCAAAAGCACTGCTCACGACATAACAGGAGCTAAAGATATTCGTATTTTTGGTTTAAGTACATGGCTTTTAGAAGTAGAGGGAAAAGCGAGGAAGGCGTATGACGCCTTTCAGAAAAAGGTTGCCGGCGTATATTTATTAGGAAATATGGCCGATCTTATATTAGCCTTTTTACGAAATGGCGTTGCGTATGCATATTTAATCCATCTAGCATTACAAAGAAACCTTTCAGCGGCAGAGTTTTTATTATATTTTACGGCTATAGAAGGGTTTAGTACCTGGATTTCAGGCATATTGGAGAGTATCAATAAGCTTCATCAGCAGAGTCTGGATATCTGTCATGTAAGGGAATTTACAGATTACCCAGAGCCGTTTCAGTTTGAGGCGGGAGAGCGGCTGGAGGCAAAGCCGGGGCAGGCGTATGAAATTTGTTTGCGCGACGTATCTTTTCGGTATCCGGGCGCCGAAAAGGATACGCTTTCGCATATCAATTTGTCGCTAAGGTCGGGAGAAAAGCTGGCGGTTGTAGGATTAAACGGAGCCGGAAAAACAACGCTGATCAAGATTTTATGCGGTTTTTTAGATCCAAGCGAGGGGAAGGTGATGCTGAACGGGCGGGACATTCGAAACTATAATCGGCGGGATTATTATCAGATGTTTTCTGCTGTGTTTCAGACTTTTTCATTACTGGCAGGCAGTATTGCGGTCAATGTGGCGCAGAGTGAAAAGGAAATCAATGAAGAACGGGTAAGAGAATGTATTGCGAAAGCCGGATTATCAGAGAAGATAGAAAGTCTTCCCGATCAGTATGAGACGCTTTTAGAAAGAAGCGTATATCAGGAGGCTGTGATGCTTTCGGGAGGAGAAATGCAGCGGCTGATGCTTGCCAGAGCGCTTTACAAGGATGCGCCGGTCATTGTACTGGATGAGCCGACAGCAGCGCTGGATCCGCTGGCCGAAGAAGATATCTATCGTAAGTATCAGTCGATGACAGAAGGAAAATCTTCAGTATACATTTCACATCGATTGGCTTCGACGCGTTTTTGCGACCGCATCATTTTGATACAGGATGGAATCATTAAAGAAGAGGGGACGCATGCGGAGCTATTGGCGCAGGGAGGCGTCTATGCAGAGTTATTTAATATACAGAGTGAATACTACCGGTAGGAGGGCAGCCGAATGAAAAAACAAAAACAGAGTATGAAGCAATCATGGAAGATGAACTGGCGTGCTTTTCGGTTTTTGAACCAGCACTTTCCTAAAATGATGGCGCTTTCGATCTCGTCTATTTTATTTCAGGCGCTGAGCCCCTATGTAACGATCTATTTTTCTGCACAGGTCATTGGAGAGCTGGCAGGAGAGCGCAGGCCGGAAGTCCTGGGTAAGACGGTCATTTTGCTGCTGGCGTTAACAGCGCTGCTGACCTTGATTCGCAGCGTGCTGACGCGATATCATGAAGCAGAACAAAGAGGACGCTATATGAAGTTCGCCGGAATTTTGAATGAAAAGCTCCTGCGTATGGATTTTATGGAGCTGGATAAAACGCAGACGAGAGAAAGACTGACCCAGATTGAACAGAACATGGAAAAGGCAAGCTGGGGGCTCTATCATGCCACTTGGAATATAGAAAGGCTTGTGGAGGGATTATGTACGGTATTAGGGGCAGTAGCGCTTACTTTTACGCTTTTTATCAGTCATATTCCGGAGCAGGCAGGATGGCTGACGGTTTTAGATCACCCTTTGTTTATTATGGGCTTTCTTGCTTTGCTTCTGTATATGATCTATAGTGCGCCTCGTTTG
>CANOUM010000203.1 GCA_947570515.1 uncultured Clostridia bacterium | reverse complement strand
CAATACTCTGAGAGTCCATGCAACAAAAGTCCGTTTTGCTTCGCCCGTTCAATCAATCTTTTTTCCTCTACCCCCGGTAAGTGAAACAAAAAATGAAGACCTGCTTCTTCTCCGCTCATATATCCGTTCGGGATTTCTTTCAGTGCCTCTTTCAGCTCCTGCAGGCGCCTTTTATAAAGATTCGTAGAACGGCGCAGATGACGGCCATACATTCCCTGCCGAATGAATCTTTCCAGTGCATGCTGTTCAAATCTGGAAATCGTCGATGCCTGACTCCCAAACCGCTCACGAAACACCTTAAGAAGCCTCTTCGGCAGTACCAGATAAGCAGCTCGAATAGACGGCGCTATGCTCCTGCTAAACGTTCCGATATAAATAACCCTTCCATTGGGATCCATTCCCTGCATGGCCGGGATAGGACGTGAGCGATAGCGAAACTCACTGTCATAATCATCCTCTATGATATATCCATCACAGCGATTTGCCCATTCCAGCAGCTCACTGCGCCGCGGCGCCGGCATCATAATCCCCATCGGAAATTGATGTGAAGGCGTTACATAGGTCAGTCTTGCCTCAGAAGCATACAGCGGCTCCATCTGTATCCCTTGTTCATCCAGTGCAATAGGCACCGCTTCTTTTCCCTGATCTTTCGCCAAACGATACATCGTCCGATACCCCGGATCCTCGATTGCAACTCGGCTCTCTTCTGAAAAAAGCTTCAACACTAAATCCAGCAGATATTCCATCCCCGCACCGACCACAATTTGTTCCGGATCACACTTAACCCCCCGATATTCCTGCAAAAAGTGCTGCAGCGTCTCCCGAAAAGCCAGATCTCCCTGCGATTCCCCTTTTTCCAGAAGCTCCGGATTTTGATAGATAACTACTTTGTAAATTTTGGCCCAGGATGTATAAGGAAAAATCTCGGTATCCACCGCTCCTGTTGAAAACGTAAGCAGTTCCGGCACTGCCGGAAAATTTTCACTTTTTATGCTTTCCGTTTGCAGAGCATCAGGACGTTTCAGCGGAAGAATGGGTAAAACCCGATATCCCACTCGCGGAATGGCTTCAATGTATCCCTCAGCGCATAAAAGGCCATATGCCGTCTCAACTGTACTATGGCTGATTTCAAGCTGTTGGCAAAGAAATCGTTTAGATGGAAGTTTTTCATTGGTGACTAAAAGGCCATTTTGAATCTGCTCTACAATAGCTCTGTAAAGCTGTTCATACAGAGGAATTTTAATATCATCACGTAAAGTAATGGTTAAATTAAGCACTATTTATATTGCTTTTCTAAAGAAAAGCCCCTCCCTCGCACCTCGTTGACCTGATTGATAATCATAAATGCTGTTTGATCCAGTTCGTTTACAATTCTTTGCAGCTGATTCAGTTCACGTTTAGATACGACTGATAATACTACATAGCTTTCTTTTTTTGTATATCCGGTTTCTGCCTCCAGCAGCGTACTGCCGCGATTAAGTTGTTTTAAAATCGCTTCATTGATCTCCTGATATTTTTCACTGACGATTTTTACCTGCATCTGTTTTTCTCCCATCAGAAGGACTTTATCAAGCACAACCGTATAGATGAAAACTAACAGGATACCATATAATACATTTTCTCTGTCAGAAAATAAAATCTGCATGAGCAATACAGCAAAATCAAAAAAATACAGTCCAATTGAAACCGATATTTTAAGCTTTTTATTTAAGATAAGCGGCGGGATATCCATGCCACCTGTAGAGGCTCCTACTTTAATGACCATTCCCAGGCCCAGGCCAATCATAAGCCCGGCCATAATGACGGCTAAAAGAGGATCATCGGTTATTTTGCCGTTCCCTGCTAAAACAGTTTCAAATATAGATAATAAGAGGGGATACAAAACTGTACTCAGCAGTGTAGAAAGTGCAAAATTAAGGCCAAGGAAAAAAAGACCCAACACAAACATTGTGATGTTAAAAATTGCTACAAAGGTCGAAATCGAAAGACCAAACTGATGATGTACAAATAATCCGAGACCTGTAGTTCCCCCTGTAATTAAGCCATTGGGCAATATGAAAAGAACTACCCCCAGTGCATATATAAGATTTCCTAATATGATAAAAAAAAGACTTTTCAAATTAAAAAAATCTTTAAGATTTATTTTTTCAAAACTCATTGTGAGCTCCTCATTCTATGATTGTTTAAATGAAAAAGGAATCATTAAATAATGATTCCTTTTAGAAAACTGCTTAGTCTTCTTCTACTTGGATAACCTGTCTTTTATTATATGTCCCACATTCTTTACAAATGCGATGAGGCATAATTAATGCGCCACACTTGCTGCATTTTGCTAAACTGGGAACGGATAACTTCCAATTTGCTCTTCTCTTATCGCGACGAGCTTTGGAAGTTTTGTTCTTCGGTCCAATAGCACCCATTGGTTACACCTCCTATTATTATGATCCTTGGGCTTAGTGCCCGTCTATTCAGAAAATAGACCTTTCAACGCTTCCCAACGCGGGTCAATATGATCATCTTCACACTCACACTGTCCCTCGTTTAGGTCCTGTCCGCAAATTGGACACAGCCCTTTGCACTCTTCTTTGCACAACACCTTCATAGGAACACCAAGCTGCACCTCATGAAGAATTGTTTCATCCAAATCAATACGATCATTCTCAATAGGAAGAATATCCCACTCCTCCTGATCAGACGCATCGGAAGCTTGGTCTTTCGCAAAACGCTGCTCTATGACGATATGAAGTGGCACCATTACCGGCTTCATACAACGGTCACATGTCATGGCAATCTGAGTATCCACGGTTCCGGAAAATTCCAGAACAGCTCCGCCAACATTACAGATCCGTCCCTGAATCCTCCATGGTTCCAGACACTTGATCTCATCGCCAGCTGTTGCAATACTCTCTTGATTCCACACAGCATCCACCGGAATCTGCAGGCTGGGATCTAATAACAGGTTGCGCACCTGAAACGATAACATAGCCCACCCTCCTTTTCGTCACTTTGCCTATTATACACGCCTATACGGCCTTTGTCAACTATTGGCAGCTAAAAATTTAATGATTTAGCAGCCTACAATTTCCTTTGTTTCTCTGGCAATCGCCAGTTCTTCATTTGTCGGAATGAGAAGAACCTTCACTTTGGAATTCGGAGTAGACATGACAGCGCGCTCGCCTCTTACCTTCTTCGCTTCTTCATCCAGCTCTACCCCTAAATATCCTAGATATTCACAGATGCCTGCGCGGGCTTCCCAATCGTTTTCACCAATGCCTGCTGTAAAGACGATGGCATCTACGCCGTTCATTGCCGCTGCATAGGCGCCGATATATTTTGCAACACGATATCGGGTTGCCTCTACAGCTACCTGTGCCAAATGATTTCCATCTTTAGCGGCCTGTGTAATATCACGATTATCGCTGGACAGACCGTTTGTCATTCCCAGGAAACCAGATTTTTTATTTAAAATAGTAAGCATCTCATTCACATCAATGCCTTCTTTATT
>CANOUM010000202.1 GCA_947570515.1 uncultured Clostridia bacterium | reverse complement strand
TTACACTCTCCTGCTCCTCTTCACCGGAAACCGCATTGAGCTTCGTAAAAGCAGCACGAACAAAGCGGGACGTTGAAGATAGATCCCCCGGAAGCCCCAGCGCTCCCATGCCCCTGCTATAGGCCTGCAGTGACAGCTGCTTTGAAAATCGGTTTTCCGGCTCCTTCGGAGAAAGAGACATATACTGATTGAGCTGAAACAGCTGCTGCTGAAACGGAGGATTATTGGTAAGCACGCCTACCGGATTATCATAGATCCTCATTCCCTCCTTGACTGCTTCCACTGTAATACATTCCCTCTCATCTGCAAGGATCCAGTGCAGCTGTGCTGCCGGCAATCTATCGTCAAACGGCTGTCCTGTCAAATTCAGCTCAGCAAGGCTTCTGCGCGCCTCCTTTACAGAAGCACATTGCATGAGAATCCATGGCATCAGCTCAAAGGTTGCTATATTGTTCTTTCCTTCCTGCGCCTTCTGATATACGGCGTTGCCTACAAAATTAAGGCCCGCCATGGCAAGACCCTTCTCATTAACAGCATCATAATACAGCGGACATCCTGCCTCTATATGCGCCATCCCAATCATCGCATATGACTGATTTAAAATGACTCCATTTTGAAAGGAAAAGATAAAATGACGGGGCATGATGCAAATCTCTTCTCCATAGGAAAATTCATAATCGAGCGTTCGTCCAAAATAAAAATCCTTTGTTTGATAGGTAACGGCTGTACACATAGTTTCTCCTCCTGATTTAACGGCATTTTACATTTATACCATTCCCCATCTGCTGCAAGAATAATCATTGCAGATCATACTTCTCTACTGCCTGAAATGCGCTCTCCAGATCTGCAAGAATATCTTCAATATGTTCGATTCCAATGGAAAGCCGAATCGTATTAGGATAAATCTGCTGCTCTTCAAGCTCCTTTTCCGTAAGCTGTGAATGCGTAGTGCTGGCTGGATGAATGACTAAGCTCTTAACATCAGCTACATTAGCCAATAAAGAAAATAGCTGAAGGTGATCAATCCATGTGTGCGCTTCTTTCTGGCCGCCTTTAATTTGAAATGTAAAGATCGAGCCTCCGCCCTGCGGAAAATACTGCGTATACAACGCATGATCCGGATGATCTGAAAGCGACGGATGATTGACCTTCTCTACCAAAGGATGGCTGGCCAGATACGCTACTACTCGCTTTGTATTTTCTGCATGCCGCTCCATGCGCAAGGAAAGGGTTTCAACTCCTTGCAAAAGCAAAAACGCATTAAAAGGAGAAATCGCTGCTCCTGTATCGCGCAGTAAGATCGCCCGAATATACGTAACAAATGCCGCTGCTCCTGCTGCTTTTACAAAGGAAACGCCATGATAGCTTGGATTTGGCTCTGCAATGGCTGGATACTTTCCACTGGCAGTCCAGTCAAATTTTCCGGAATCAATAATAATTCCTCCCAGTGTTGTACCATGCCCGCCTATGAATTTGGTCGCCGAATGAACTACAATATCAGCACCATGTTCTATCGGCCGGATATAATACGGCGTTCCGAATGTATTATCAATCACAAGAGGAAGGCCGTGGCAATGCGCCAGTTCTGCAATAGCATCTACATCCGGTATATCACTATTGGGATTTCCCAATGTTTCCAGATAAATAGCCCTTGTATTTTCCTGAATTGCATTTTCAATCTCTGTTAAATCATGAACGTCCACAAAAGTCGCTGTGATTCCATAATGAGGCAGAGTGTGCTCCAGCAAATTATAGCTGCCTCCATATATGGTTTTCTGCGCTACAATGTGCCCGCCATCTGCTGCTAATGCCTGCAAAGTATACGCAATCGCTGCTGCCCCGGAAGCCAGCGCCAAAGCAGCTACACCGCCTTCCAGCGCCGCCACTCTCTTTTCCAGCACCTCTTGCGTAGAATTGGTCAGCCGGCCATAAATATTTCCCGCATCCGTCAGTGCAAAGCGGGCGGCAGCATGGGCTGAGTTTTGAAAAACATAGGAAGTCGTTTGATAGATTGGGACTGCTCTGGCTCCCGTTGCAATATCCGCTTCCTCCTGTCCTACATGCAGCTGAAGTGTTTCAAATCTGTATTTGTTCATCGTTTACTCCTCTTTTCGATTGTTAAAATTTTATTTAAAATACACCTATAAACCTACTTTGTCAATAGGTAAATAGGTTTTTTTGAAATGATATTGCTTTTTTTAATTCTGATATCGTATAATATACATACAAAGCTGTGATTTAACTATCATGAGGAGAATTTTACTATGATTTCAACCAAAGGCCGCTATGCTTTGCGTGTTATGATTGATCTGGCACAGCAGAGCAGCGATCATTTCATTCCATTAGAAGAAATTGCCAAACGTCAAGGGATTTCCAAAAAATATCTTGAAATTATTTTAAAAACCCTGGTTTCAGAAAACCTGTTAAAAGGGCTTCGCGGACGCGGCGGCGGTTATCAGCTAACCAAATCCCCCAGAGAGTATACCGTTGGAGAAATTCTGCAGCTTACAGAAGGAACCCTGGCCCCTGTTGCCTGCCTGCAGGCAAATGCAAAGCCCTGTGAACGAAAAGAAAGCTGTTCTACGCTGCCCATGTGGCAAAAATTTGATCAGCTTGTTCATGATTTCTTTTTTCAAATCACACTGGACAGTTTGTTATGACAGATTCCTTTTCTTGATAATCGGCTGCCGAATCACTGTGCGCAGTCTATCAGCTGCCGTACGCCTTGGATCGCTCAAATAAATTTCATGATGCCGGCGCCCTGTTGAAAAATCTTCAACATAACCCTGTCCCTCTATAAAATCATGCATTTTTTGAATTGTTTCCGGCTCACTGTCATAGCTTCCGTTATGCATACACTGAACGCATATCCCCTCTTCATAAATAAAATACCGTACATCTGAAAAATCCTGTTGCTTTTTCTTTTCTGCCTCCTGAATCGCCCAGTTAAACTCTGTCTCCGTGACAAATTCCGGCAGGCGAATCATAGAGGTCCATTCAAACGCTTCTTTTCTCGCATAATCAATGCTGCCGTCCCCTGACTGACTCCACAGCCCCTCCAGCGGCGGAACCACATAGGGAAAATACCCCTCTATCTGATGCTGTCCCTTATAACTCATTTTGATCGTAAAAGCAATCGCGTACAGAGCACCGATTGCTTTTTTATATTCACCCTCCGGATCATTGGGATCCCCCTTCCCATTCACAGCAATATAGTGCATTTCCGGCACGGTAATAATCGCCGGCTTCTTCGGCGGCAGATAAAACTCCTTATACTCCTTTTTATAATCAAATGCCACTTCTTTTAACCTCCGTCAAATTCTTCACGCGCTCTGCTATGCTGCCTTCAAATTCTTCATCCGTCATAGACGGATCTTTCGTCATCTTCCATATTTCACAGGGCAGTTTCTCACAAGCGGCGCAATTTGCAAGCCTGTTTTGGTTCACACTGCAATGATAAATTGGACAGGCCTGCCCTGCCGGCGCATGAAAAACCTTGCCGCGCGCTTCATT
>CANOUM010000201.1 GCA_947570515.1 uncultured Clostridia bacterium | reverse complement strand
GGTGCTGCAGGAGAGCGGCATGGAAGCCGCGCTGGAAGTGTGCGGCGTGATTGGCCATTCAGCCTATCGGCAGCAGATTCGCCTGCAGGCAGGCAGCGACCGGCTTGAATTTGAGACAGAGATCGACTGGAAAGAGCTGCACCGTTTGCTGAAAGTAGCATTTCCGGTCAATGTATATGCGGATACGGTGTACAATGAGATGCAGTTTGGCTATGTGGAGCGGCCGGTGCATCGCTCCCGCGCCTATGATCAGGATCGTTTTGAGGTGTGCAATCATCGGTACAGTGCGCTGTGCGACGGCAGTCACGGGGCGGCAGTGCTCAACGACGCCAAATACGGCATGAGCGCCAATGGGAATGCACTTGAACTGACGCTGCTCACAGCATCAGCTAGTCCGGAGATGCGGGCGGACAATCGGATGCATCACTTTACGTATGCATTTACCGCGTGGGAAGGCAGCTTTATCCAGTCATCCGTGGTGCGTCAGGGCTATGAGCTGAATGTGAAGCCGCTTGTGGCAGAAGGTGCAGCGCGCATAGCGCAAACCGGCTCTCTGTTTACAGTAGACCAGCCGAATGTGATTTTGGAGACAGTTAAACCGGCGGAGGATGGCAGCAAGGATCTGATCCTGCGCCTGTATGAGGCGCAAAAAGCCGCTGTTTCAGCGAAGATAAGCTGGGCGCTCCCGGGGTATGAGGCATATGTGTGCGATATGCTCGAAAATGTGCAGGAAAAGCTCCTGGGGCAGGATGGCTGTGAACTTGATTTCCGGGCATTTGAAATTAAAACGCTGCGCTTAAAGAAAGCCTGATCTTGCGCAATGCGTCAAATTATGCTAAAATAAACAAAACGATTTTGATGGGGATCAAACAGAAAGGAAGCTTTCGATGTATAAACGAATTTTATTGAAGCTGAGCGGAGAAGCGCTTTCCGGAGGAAAAGGCTTTGGTCTGGATGCTGAGACCACGAAAGCGGTGGCAAAGCAGGTGAAGGAGGCGGCGGAGACCGGCACACAGATTGCGATTGTGATTGGCGGAGGCAATTTTTGGCGTGGCCGCAGCTCTGAGGGAATCGACAGGGTCAAGGCAGACCAGATCGGAATGCTGGGCACAGTGATGAACTGTTTGTATGTTTCTGAAATTTTCCGTACGGAGGGGATGCAAACAGCGGTTTATACACCTTATGCGATCGGACTTTATACAGAGATTTTTAATAAAGATAAGGCTGTGCGTGATTTAGAAGAAGGAAAGATCGTATTTTTCGCAGGAGGTACAGGACATCCGTTTTTTTCTACAGATATGGGGACGGCACTGTACGCTGTGCAGACGGAATGCGAGATGATTTTGATGGCAAAGAGCGTGGACGGCGTATATGACAGTGATCCGGCGCTGAATGCCAATGCTAAAAAATATGACAGATTATCCTATCAGGAGCTGCTCAGTCAGAATCTGAAGGTGATTGATCTGCCGGCAGCCGCTTTCTGTATGGAAAATCAAATGCCGGCACAGCTGTTTGCCCTGCAGGCAGAGCAGAGTATTCTGAAGGCAGTGAAGGGCGAAGCAATCGGGACGATTCTGTATTGATTTCGTTTTAAAATTTAATTAAGCAAATCTATGATAAAAGGAGGCTTATCACATGCAGGATATTGATCAGAGCAAAATCAGAATGGAAAAAGCGATCGTAAATTTGGACGAGGAGTTCAACACGATTCGGGTTGGACGGGCGAATCCCCATGTGTTAGACCGAATTACTGTAAATTACTATGGGACGCCGACGCCGCTGCAGCAGGTAGGCAATATTTCTGTGCCGGAACCGCGCATGCTTTTGATTCAGCCGTGGGATGCAAGTCTGATCAAAGAGATTGAGAAGGCACTGAACGCATCTGAGCTGGGCATTCATCCGACCTCGGACGGCAAGGTAGTGAGACTTGTTTTTCCTGAGCTTACGGAAGAAAAGAGAAAAGAAACCAGCAAAGAGGTAAAGAAGAAAGGCGAGGCGGCAAAGGTAGCGATTCGCAATATTCGCCGTGATATGATGGATGCGCTGAAAAAGCAGAAAAAAGAGAGTGAGATCACCGAAGATGATCAGAAGAATCTCGAAGAAAAGCTGCAGAAGATGACGGACGAGTTTATCAAAAAAGTAGATCAGCGCGTTGAAGCAAAGACAAAAGAAGTTATGTCTGTATAATTCCTGAAAGAAAATGAAAATATACAGGGCTGCATCAGCTGAAGCAGCCCTGATTCTTTATGAATTTCGCGCAGGAGGAGCATATGCAAGGTGCAGGAGTAAGCGCAGAAAAGCTTCCCCGTCATATTGCGATTATTTTGGATGGCAACAGGCGATGGGCAAAGCAAAATGGAAAATTAAAGCAGCAGGGGCATAAGGCAGGAGCCGATAATATTGAGGTGATTGGCGATACGATGATCGAATGGGGGATTCCCTACTTGACGGTTTATGCCTTTTCCACAGAAAACTGGAAGCGCTCTCAGGATGAAGTATCCTATCTGATGGGCTTGATGAAGCGGTATCTGATAAAAAATAAAAAGGACGCGCTGCGTAAGGGGATTCGGATTCGTGTGATTGGGGACCGCTCCCGGTTAACGCCGGATCTGCAAGAACTGATTGGTGAAATTGAACGCGATACGGCTGCCATGCAAAAGCTCAATTTAACATTTGCTATCAATTATGGCGGGCGGGATGAAATTCTCAGAGCCGTAAAACAAATCGTTAAAGAAGCACAGGCAGGGCAAAAGGTAGAAGAGGCGCTGACGGAAAAAGGGTTTGCCGCTTATTTGGATACCAGAGAGCTGCCGGACCCGGATCTGATGATCCGAACCAGCGCAGAGGAGCGAATCAGCAATTTCCTGCTGTGGCAGCTGGCGTATAGTGAGTTTTATTTTACCGATCGGTTATGGCCGGATTTTTCACCGGCCGATCTGGCGCTGGCAGTGCAGGCATATGCCAGGCGCGAACGACGCTTTGGGGGACAAAAGGAAGGGGAAAAAGCATGAAGATTCGTATTTTTAGCGGAATTGCACTCATTTTGATCTTTTCGGTGCTTTTAATTGTGGGAGGCCCGGTTTTATTAAGTGCTTTGTTCATTTTGAATTTACTGGCGCTGTTTGAGTTATATAATGCTATGGAGCGCAGCAAGCAGCATCAGCCGTTTCGCATTACCGGCATGGTGGCGAGCTTTGTGCTGTATGTATGTTTACTGCTTTTTAAAGAACAGATATGGAACGGACATTTTATTCTCTATTTTTTTACGCTCCTGATGATTGTGCTCATGGTGCTCTGTCTGGTGTTTTATCCTAAGCGAGGAATGGTGGATGCAGCGCTCACAATATTTAGCATTGCCTATGTATCGCTCCTTTTTTCTTATGTGTATTTGCTGCGCACAGCGCAAAATGGACAGTTTTATGTGTGGTATATTTTTGCGGCCTCCTGGGGCTGTGATACCTGTGCTTATTTCACAGGATATTATCTGGGTAAACATAAGCTATCGCCGGTTTTG
>CANOUM010000200.1 GCA_947570515.1 uncultured Clostridia bacterium | reverse complement strand
TTACCGCTTTACCCCTCTGCATTTTCCCGGCTTCCCTTTCTCTGCGGGGCATGCGCTGCAGCCCATATTTATAGATAGCCTTCATCTCATCCAAATCTACAAACCGGCTATCCGTTTCTGCTAAATACGTTTTTCCGACAGCCGGTCCGCAAACAATTAACTGACAGGGGATTTTTTGCATAGATACTTCCTCCTCACATTCATACGGTAAAAGGCTGCCTGCATCACTGCGGCAGCCTTCGTTGCTCTTTCCATTTTACTATCCAATCGGTCTCCACGCCTCTTTAGGCCACCAACATGCAAATACTCTTCCGATAATATCTGCCTTTGATATGGCTCCTATTGTCTGATAACGGCTGTCCGTCTTCCCAGAGGGATTATCGCTCAATACAAAATAAAAATCGTTTGGCACCGTATAGGGATATATCATCTGATTCGGCATGTACGCCGTTTTCCCATTACAGTATGACGTAATAAATTCTTTTCCATTTACCGTAATTTTGCCGGTTTCATCAATCACAATGACATCGCCCGGCACACCAATTACACGGCTGATTGCTTCCTGTTTCTCTCCGCCTGCCGCTTCATACTCAAATAATAAAATATCGCCTCTATCCGGTTCCTTAAAACGATATACCAGCTTAGAAACTAAAATATGCTCATTTTGCTGCAGCGTAGGACTCATAGAGGTGTCCGGAACTTTGGCGGATCCCGCCACAAATGTCACCAATACCCAGATGACTAAAATAGCCAGAAGTAAATCTTTCACCCAAGTAGCAATATCAAATGTAATCTTAAGTCCCTTTTTTCTCTTTTCTCTTTTACTCTGCCCCTTCTGCTGAACAGGTGCCTGTTTCTTATTTGCCGAAGAAGCAGCTGTCTTTTGCACGTCTTCTTTATGCGTACTCTCATAGGGCGCGGAATCTCTTTTATCACCCGGGAAATCATCCATTAATATATCGTCAAAATCAAACTCCATCAATTCAGACAGATTTTTCTCCTGACTTTTTTGATCTTTTTGCTCCATCAGAATTCCTCATTACAGATTGGTAAATGCAGAAAAAGGGACTTTTATGTCCCTTTTTCTTCTTCTCATTGTTTACAGACAACAATACAGCATCAGATTTTCTCTTTAACCTTAGCTGCCTTGCCGACTCTGTCACGAAGGTAATTCAATTTCGCTCTGCGAACCTTACCTTTTCTTACTACCTCGATTTTCTCGATGACAGGAGAATGTAAAGGCCATGTTTTCTCAGTACCAACGCCATAAGCAACACGACGAACCGTAAAGTTCTCGCGAATACCGCCGTTCTGACGCTTCACTACCGTACCTTCAAACATCTGAACACGCTCTCTGTTTCCCTCTTTAATACGTGCATATACACGAATCGTATCACCGATTGCAAACTGAGGGATATTGTCTTTCAGCTGCTCATTCTCGATCTGACGAATAATATCAGGATTCATGAGTCAACCTCCTTCCTTCTGAGAAGCTCAATAATATATGCACCTTTACAGGGCTTCATACCAGCGGAGCATCCGATAATCAAAATGTGCCATTGCATAGCACTACAGCTACAGATTATAACACAGGCTCATCCTTTTGTAAACTTCTTTTTGCTAAAACCTGCTTGTAAATTTTTTTCTCCTGCCGGCTCATTTTTTCTTCGCAAATCATATCCGGCCTTTTGTCCATCGTAGTCTCTATAGCGCGTTCCATGCGCCATTTTTCAATATTGGCATGATGTCCGGAAAGCAGCACCTCCGGCACTTCTTTTCCATGAAATTCTCTTGGCCGTGTATACTGCGGGTACTCCAGCCACATTCCCGAAAAAGACTCCTCCTTCGCCGAGGCTTCATTGCCCAAAACGCCATCTACCATACGTGCTACAGCATCCATCACCACCAATGCCGGCAGCTCTCCGCCCGTCAGCACATAATCTCCGATCGACACTTCCTCCGTCACTATTTCATCCAGAACCCGCTGATCAATCCCTTCATAATGCCCGCACAAAAGAATGATCTCTTCATTTTGCGCCAATTGCTTCACCAGATTCTGTGTAAGCGTTTTCCCTGCCGGCGACATAAACACAACAGGCGCCGAAGGCGCAACAAAGCGGCGTTTTACATCTTCATACGCTTCCCAGACCGGGGGAGCCTGCATCACCATGCCCGCTCCTCCTCCAAATGGATAATCATCGACTGTATTATGCTTATTATGTGCATAGTCCCGAATATCGACGGCTTCTACGGCAATCAGTCCTTTTTCAATAGCACGCCCTAATACACTATGCGCCATCGCCTGTTTAATCATATCCGGAAATAATGTCAACACCACAAATTTCATCATGTACGCAATCCTTTTAATAAATGTACGATAATTTCACTTTTTTCAGCATCCATAGACAAAATACATTCATGAATCACCGGAATCAACAGCTCATTTCCATTGACTTCCCGTACACAGAGCACTTCATTGCTTCCGGTGGATAAAATATCTTCCACCTCTCCCAGCAGCTCTCCGCTCTCTTCCTTGACGACTGCTCCCATAAAATCCCGGATATAAAACTCATCTTCTTCCAGCGGGAGCGCCTCCGCGTCTGAAATCCAAAAACTGCCTCCGCGCATGGCTTCCGCATCGTTACGGTCTTTGATTTCTTTAAAGGTTAGAATCACAAGATTTTTAAAAAACTGCACCTTCTCAATGGTCAGCTCCCTTTGTATATCTTTCTCCTCTTCCGTAGCGCTGTAGTGAACGGATTGCAATGCCAAAAAACGCTGCGGATCCTCTGTTGTCGGAAATACCTTAACCGCTCCCTTTATACCATGCGCTGAGCTAACTATGCCCACCCGAAACCAAGAACTCATCTTTTACCTCCCAGTACAGAAGGGAGCCAGCTTTTCACTGACTCCCCTCTATTGGTAAGACAACACACATATTCAGCGCCTGTCTTACTGCATAATTTCTACAGAAACTTTTGCATCCTGCTTAATTGCAGCTGCTTTCACAACTGTACGAATTGCTTTCGCAATGCGGCCCTGCTTGCCAATCACTTTTCCCATATCCTCAGGTGCAACCTTAAGCGTAATCACTTGCTCATCACCGTTTAACTCTTCACTTACAAGGACTTGTTCCGGATGGTCAACCAAGGACTTTGCAATGATTTCAACCAGCTCTTTCACTGTTTTTACCTCCTGACGCTTACTGCACGCCGGCGATCTTGAGAAGCTTCTTTACAGTCTCAGTGGGCTGTGCTCCTTGAGAAAGCCACTTGCCTGCAAGCTCCTGATCAATTTTGATCACGCTAGGCTCTTTTGTGGGATCATAATAACCGATCTCCTCAACGAAACGACCATCTCTGGGTGCGCGAGCATCTGCAATGACAATTCTATAGAAGGGTGCTCCTTTAGAGCCCATTCTCTTCAATCTCATCTTTACCATTTTGTCACCTCCTCAACCTGTTTTATGAAAACCAGTGTGAAGCATAGCTTCCAACTGGGATTTTCCTGTTTTTAAAACCCAAAAGGATTTTTTCCGCCAAGTCCCGACAATA
>CANOUM010000199.1 GCA_947570515.1 uncultured Clostridia bacterium | reverse complement strand
GATTGTACTTTCCGGACCGTATATTTGAATCTCTGTTACACTCAGCTGTGTATCTTTGCCGTATTCATATCCTTCCGGAACGGAACCGACCAGTGAAGCCTGTATCGGAACTGTTTTCGTCGCATAAATAGGAACAAAAACTCCTGCCTCGCTAACGGATGCCCAAATGATATCCCGCGAGTATGACACGATTTCATTATTGCCGTTATATAAAACAATATTGCTTTTTTTACTGACACTCGCTGCTGTTTGATCAACTCGAATCGTAACCTTGCCATACGCGATTTCTTCTATTTGGTTGGCCGGTCCCGTTATGGTAATCACATCCGGCGTTACCAAAATATCCGGGTCATCCTGTATAAACA
This sequence comes from uncultured Clostridia bacterium, assembly GCA_947570515.1. Lineage (GTDB taxonomy): Bacteria > Bacillota > Clostridia > Lachnospirales > Bianqueaceae > CALWPV01. The sequence goes on along the minus strand of CANOUM010000199.1, from coordinate 3,239 downwards.
TGTACCCATCCATAGGACTTCCTTGAATCTCATATCGAACTTCAATTTCTTTACTAATACTTTCATCAATATTGACTTCATAATAGCTTTTATTTCTGAGTTCATTAAACTGAAATTTATTTATATAACTTAAATCTGTAATTTCATAATGAATCATCAAACGATTCACGGTGCTGTCTTCTAATTCATACACGTCAACATATGCCCGCATAAAAGAAGCTGCATCTTTTGTCTTCAGCACTTCTAAAACACTTTTTCTTGCCTTAATGTATACCTGCAGCTTTAAATTGCTTAAATCCTCTTCTCCATCTAATTCAATGTAGTGATTCTGATTTCTAAACTCTTCCAGATGCTCTACCGTCACAGGAATTGTAAAATCCTCCGTTCCCATCGGGTCTTCACTGACAGAAAAAGTTAACCAAAGTAAAACAGCAATTACCAGCGCAATAATCTTATATAGCAGATTATGAGTCACCCATGCTTTGATTCGCTCCTTCATGGCCGTGATCCTCCTTTAGGCGCCTCTTTCTTTCTAAACTTATCCTTTAGAATTTTATCACGCACTATCTGAACTTTACTTTTATGCTCCGTTTCCGCTCCCAAAAGCTCTCTTCTGATAAACTCCGGTGTAATGCTCCGATATATCTGACCGCCATATGCCATTGACATTGCGCCGGTTTCCTCAGAAACAATGAACACCTTTGCATCAGAAACCTCGCTTAATCCCAATGCAGCTCTATGCCTTGTCCCTAAGTCCTTACTAATATCCCCATTTTCAGAAAGCGGCAGATAACATGTGGCGGCTAAAACCCGATTCTGACGAATAATCATGGCCCCATCATGAAGCGGTGTATTTTTCTCAAAAATATTGATAATCAATTGACTTGTCACCATCGCATCAATGGGCAATCCCGTCTGTTCATATTCTCCTAAAATAACCTTCTGCTCTACGGCAATCAGAGCTCCTGTCTTCACTTCTGACATTGCCGTCATCGCCTGAATCAAATTTTCAGCGGTCTCCTCTGTCACTGTGTTACTGCTTTCTCCAAATATTCGTGTGAAAAAGTTACCACGTCCTAGCTGTTCCAACGCCCTTCGAAATTCTGGCTGAAATATAATAATGACCGCCAAAATTCCTACACTTAATGTTCCTTCAAATATCCAAACTGTTATATTAAGCTCTAAAATGGACGCCAACATCCAAACAACCAGCACGACAATAATTCCTTTAAAAAGAATCCATGCTCTTGTTTTACGCAGCCATTTTAAAACCTCATATATTAAAAAAGCAACCACCAGAATGTCCAAAAGATCTGTAATCTGAAAGGCTGGCAACATCCAGCTGCCAATTTTTCCAGATGAAAACAATTCTGTAAAAAACTCTTTCATCTTTGTCCCCCTGTCTTCAAGATTTTTTGTTTCTTCCGTATGTGTGATACTTTTTATCGGCGCTGCGGATCGGAATCATCCCAGTCGTCAAAAAGTTCTGCAATCTCTTCCTCTTTAGTCGGTTTCGCTCCGGATTCTAATTTTCTCTCTGTTTGCTCACTCTTTCTTCCTACGGCGCTGGGATGCTCGCTCAGCTCCTTTTTGCCTCTTGACTGCCGTTCATTTGTTTTTCCCTGTTTTGAAGAAAGGGTATGTTCTAATTTTTTTTCAGAATTTTTTTCCTTTATTTTCAAACCAGCCACTCTCGTTTTTCCTAGTTCGTCTTCTCTCTCGGCAATCGTTTTCAATTCCTTTTTCGTTTTGCCTACCGGAGTGATCTTAGGAATTAACCGCACCTGATAATAATATTCTTCATCTTCAAAATCAAGATTCTGTGCATTTTTATAATTCAAAGACAAATTAAAAAACTCCAATATCGCAAGCCCTGCAATAGAAAGAATTGCCAGAAAAACAATCCATACCAAATTTCCCGGCAAATCTGTAACTACCTTGCCCATAATTAAACAGATAATGCCCAGTAATCCGCCGGCTCCCAGCGCAATATAACGCACATAATCTAAACGTAATTTTTTTAATAAACTGACAAGTAAAATGATTCCTGCAGAAATAATCAAGAGATATACCATCTGTTCATTTTTAGTCATCTGATCAATTCCATAGGTGGATGCATCTGAAATCATTTTAGGAAGCGCATCTAAAGACTCTCCCATTTGCAAGTTCAAAAAAGCAGGAATAATCTGCACCAAAGCCCACAATAAAATTCCGATCACCGCCGGAACCACTGCAATAATCCCTATATAAAGCCCCGCAAATATTGGCACCAGCAAATAAAGCTGCCATTGAATACAAATAGGAATGAGCGCTAAAAAATATACCTGATCCGGAAAAAGACGAACGACCGTTATATATAATATCAGCATCATAACTCCAATAATGGCAGCACCAATTAATGAAGACTGAAAGATATTATATACACATAACGCCATACCAATCAGAACTCCGATTCTGCTGGGCAAAATCGTGGCAACAAGTGCCAGAACCAAATGCACTCCAAAAGAATTAAATACCCCGGTTCCAGTATAAATCTCCGCTCCTGATATCATTCGAAACAGCCACAAAAATGCAATAAACTTGAGGCCAACCTTTATAAATAACTCGTATCTTTTAATGTATTTTGAGACTACGCCTCTAATTTGATACAACGCCGATAAATTCATAAATATATCCTTCCTTAGTCAATATTATTAATCTGCTCTAGCAGCTCATAGTAATGATCAATCCGTTTTTTAGCCTTATCATATCGGCTTCCATAAACAACAGCTGTAACCCCCGATATAATTAAAAGCAAAATGGCATACCAAACCAAAGCATGAATTACAAATCCCGTATAGTCATAATGAAGTAAATCTGCTCCTTTTACATAAAACTCATCGATCGCTGTATACATCAAATATACAACATAAAATACTGTAATCCATATTTTACTTTTTAATTTTTCTAAACCTATATAATCTTTTTTATAGTATCGCTTAGCAAATGCATCCTTTTGAAAACTCGACGCCTCATAGCTTGCTGCCTGCGCCATCAATTGTATCTTTTCTTTGTTAATCATAATTTCTCCTATCTTTGCCGGAGGCTATTCCTTATTTTATCATATCTGACCTGTAAAATACAAGCCATATATGGCAAATTTAACAGAAGAGATACAACATAGTTTCATCTTTTCTATATTGTATCTCTTCCTTTTATTTTTTTATTGAAAAAGAGGCGTTGATAAGTAACGTTCTCCT
>CANOUM010000198.1 GCA_947570515.1 uncultured Clostridia bacterium | reverse complement strand
CCATTGCTGTTCACGGCTTTCTGGTTTTCAGCCTTGGCTATCTGTTCGCAGGGCTCAACATCTTTTCCTCTGCTTTTTTCACTGCCTTTTCCAATGGCAAAGTCTCTGCGATCATTTCCTTTTCCCGCACCTTTGCTCTGATTTTACCTGCCCTTTTATTACTTCCGTATATCATTGGCGGCGATGGTATTTGGCTTGCCATTCCCATCGCCGAGGCTCTTTGCTTCTTCCTTTCTCTCTACTTCTTAAAAACACGCCGCATTCAGTATCAATATTAAAATTTGGCGACAATTCCCACTACCGCGGCAAACGCAATATACACAATGGGATGCCTTTTAAACTTTTTAAGCGCGAGCCAAACTGCCGCCGCCAGCACAAGCGCTTTCCAGTTCACAATAGTCAGCAAGCTGGAAACATTCCAGCCCGTCCACTCTGCCAGATTTAAAAAAGCTAGCTCAGCTACACTCAGCCCTGCCGCCGTGATCATGCCGGTAGACGCCGGTCTAAGCCCTTTAAAGACGCCCTGCACTGCAGGTGAGTTTTTAAAGGGTTCTATTATTTTAGAGATGATAATGATCACGATGATAGATGGCGCAATCAATGCTATTGTTGCCAAGACGCCGCCCAAAGGCCCTGTCGTCAAATAGCCTACGTAGGTAGCCATATTAATTCCGATCGCACCCGGCGTCGACTCCGAAATGGCAACCAAATTTAAAATATCCTGATTGGTAAACCAACCTGTTTTTTCTGCCATTTCATATAAGAACGGAAGCGTTGCCAGACCGCCGCCCACAGCAAATAAACCAGTCTTAAAAAATTCATATATCAATTGAAGCCAGATCATCATGCCGCTTGTCCTCCTACTCTATATAAAACATACCCGGCAACCCCAGAGGCCAGCACCAGCACGATTGTAGAAATATCAGTAAAAACAGCCAGCGCTGTAACAATCAAAAAAATCCCCACTGCCGCCTTGCTTACCAGCGCCTTTTTACCCAGCTTAATCACAGCATCCAGAATCAGAACACAAACGCAGACACGAATCCCCGCAAAAGCATGGCTGACGATCTCCAAATCTGCAAAGTTCTGTACAAAAGCAGCAATCACCAAAATGATACAAATAGAAGGAATGGCAAAACCAAGCGTTGCCACAATTGCCCCCAAAACGCCTAAAAGCTTATATCCAATAAATGTAGAAGTGTTGATGGCGATAATGCCCGGAGTACATTGTCCAATCGCATAGTAATCCATCAGCTCCTCCTCCGTAACCCAGTGGTACTTTTCCACCACAATTTTTTGCAGCAGAGAAAGCATAGCATAGCCTCCTCCAAATGTACATACGCCCAGCTGCATAAAAACTAATAAAATTTGTAAATATCGTTTCATTCTGTCTCTCCTTTCCTTTGTGTATTGTAATATATAGTAAGAATTTGGTCTAGTCTTAATTTTCGATTTTTTATTGCTTTTATTTCCTGATTCCTCTATAATACATCATGTTGCTTAGACATGGAAACAGGTGTAATTCCTGTACGAGCCCGTCGCCGTAAGGCGCATTTTACGAAACTGCCTACCTGAGGCCGCATCTCAGGAACCAGGCCATTGGCACTGCCTAATCCGCAGTCTGAGAAGGCCGGCTGTTCACGCGCTAAGTCGAAATACTTGTCTAAGCGATTGCCCGCTCTTTCAGCTGCGAGCGCCAGCTCCTGCGGGAAACAAACTAAATTTATTTTATTTATGGAGGATTCATTATGACCACAAGAATGAAAAAATGGTTATCGTTCTTCTGTTCTATGGTGCTGATTGCGGCTATGGCACTTTCCATGACAGCTTGTAACGCTACCAATGAAACCGGTGATACCAGCACCACAACTCAGGACTCTTCGACCCTTTCCGAAGCAAACGTATTAGGCGAAGGCAAAACTGAATTTACTTTCGTCGTGACCGATGCCGAAGGCAAGGAAACGACCTTTGAAATCCATACCGATAAGACTACTGTAGGAGAAGCTCTTACGGAAGTCGACCTCATTGCAGGAGAAGACAGTGAATATGGTCTCATGGTCACAACCGTCAACGGAATCACAGTTGATTATGATAAAGACGGCGCTTACTGGGCCTTTTATGTAGATGGCGAATATGCGACTTCCGGTGTGGATTCCACTCCGGTCACGGCTGGCTCCACCTATGCTTTTAAGGTTGAAAAAGCTTGAAACTAAGCATTAAAGAGCTCGTCATCTTTGCCATGCTTGGCGCGCTCATGTACGCCGCTAAGGCTCTTTTGGAATTTCTTCCCAACATTCATCTCGTCGGCGTATTCATCACAGCAACCACGGTTGTTTACCGCAAAAAAGCCCTGTATCCGCTTTACATTTATATTTTTATAACCGGCCTTTTTGCCGGCTTTTCAACCTGGTGGCTTCCTTATCTATATGTTTGGACCATATTATGGGCATGGGTCATGCTGCTTCCCAAATCCCTACCTGGAAAGCTCCAGCCCCTTGTCTACATGTCGGTATGCGCCCTGCATGGATTTCTATTTGGCACATTGTATGCGCCGGCGCAGGCTCTGCTCTTCGGGCTAAGCTTTCAGGGCATGCTGGCCTGGATTGTGGCAGGACTGCCCTGGGATTTGATCCATGGTATAAGCAATTTCTTCTGCGGTATTTTAATCGTACCGCTCATTGCCGCCATTCGACTGGCCCAAAGAACAACATAAAACAAAAGATCGAAACTCCTTATACAAGGGATTTCGATCTTTTGTTTTTTATTCCGAAACTACCTTCAGAAGTCCTACTCCCAGCGGATGCGGTCCTGTATGCACCCCAATGGTCGCACCAATTTGCCGAAGCTCCAGCTTTTTAGTGTACCCTCTTTTGCGAAGCTCCTCCAAAATATGCTGCATAAAGCTTTCGCCCTCTTCTTTATCATATCCGAAACCGACGACCATCTGAAAATGATTTAATACGGCCTTTTCTTTTTCCAGATAATTAAAGAGCAGCGTTTCTATTTTCTTTATAGATGAAGCTCTTCCCATCGCCAGTCCGGAGGGGAAAATTTCTCCGTCTCTCAGTGTAATCAGAGGTTTAATTTTAAGCCGGCTGCCTGCTACCTTTAATACCTTGCCTACACGCCCGCCATGAACCAGATATTCCATGTTCGCAATGGTAAAGAAAATACGGCCACTTCCCTTCATTTTCTCCAATCGCTCAAAGGCATCCGAAAGCTCCAGTCCCTGATCGCGCATTTTAACGGCTTCTTCCACCAAAAGCCCCTGCAGCACTGTATTCATCTGGGCATCCAAGACCTTGATCTGCGCCTGCGGATATTCCTCTGCTACCTGCCCGGCTGCCACGCAGGCTGCATTATAAGAACCGCTGAATTTAGAACTAATACAGATGCAAAGCACCGGCTGCCCCTCTTTTACATAGGTCTCAAATCTCTCTGCATAATCCATCACAGATGGCATCGAAGATTTCGGATACTGCTCCGGATTTTCCACCATTTTCTGATAAAACTCCCGAATATCCATTTCTTCAATCTCTTTATAATATGTATCTCCGTCAAAACTCACATAAAACGGCACCATATCGATGCCCAGCGCCTCGACTCGCTTTTTC